>NZ_JANLGL010000001.1:0-62909 GCF_024655625.1 Pseudomonas sp. 18.1.10 | reverse complement strand
GGCTCACACAGCTCAACTGTGGGAGCTGGCTTGCCTGCGATGGCGGCCGGTCAGGCTCAGCGCCAGCTCCAGGACACACCGGTGTAGATACCGCGACCATCCGCCGGCGTGGAACGCGCCATGTCCACGCCTTTGTCGTCATAGCCCGGGGTGATGGTATTGGCGTACCGCCGATTGGTGAGGTTGCGCAGGTCAACCCAGGCTTGCCAGTCCTGTTTCGGCGCGTCGTAACCAAAGGTCGCACCGACAATGGTGTAGGACGCGGCGGTGTAGGAATTGGCGTAATCCACCATCACCTTTGACGAATGCTCGGTATTGAAACTGCTGTAGAACCCCGTCGGATGGCTATAACGCAGTTGCCCCTGGTAGTAGTGCTTGGGGATGCCCGGCAAGGTGTTGCCGCCGAAACGGTCGTCGTCACGGTAGTGGAAGTCGCTGAAGGTGTAGGCCTGGCGCAGGGCCAGCTTGCCGTTGCGGCCGCCATCCCACAGCGGGGTGAGCAGGCCCAGTTCCAGGCCTTGGTGGACAGTGGGGCTGGCGTTGTTTTCGGCGACGATGGCGTTTGTCATGGCGGTCTGGGCCTGGGTTTCCACGGTGAGCAATTCGTGGCGCACTTCGGAGCGGTACAGCGCCAGATCCCATTGGCCGAACCAATGTTCGCCGCGACCGCCGATTTCCAGGGTGGTGGCGGTCTGGTTTTTCAGGCTTATGCCTTCGCGCGCCATGCCGTTGGCCGGGCCGCTGGTGAAGTACTTGTTGGAACCCCAGATCATCGACCACGCATGGGGCGGCTCGACCGAGCGGCTCAGGTTGCCGTACACCTGCAATTGCGGGTTGAAGTCGTAACGCAGGCCGATGCGCGGCGCGTAGTCCCAGTCGTGCTGGCTCAACGGCGCGTGGGTGTCCGGGTAGGTCACTTCGGTTTCACGGCGGGTGTAGATCGCCGCAAGGCCGGTGGTCAGCCACAGGTCGGGCACCAGTTCCAGGTCGTTGCCGATATGCAGCACGGTGTCGGAACCCAGGTAGCTGTAGTCGCGGGTCTTGGTGCCGGGGGCATAGGTTGCCGTGTTCCCGGCCGGTATGCGCACGTATTCCGCGCCGCCGTTGTTGGGCATCGCCTGGGTAGTGCGCAGACCGATTGTGGTTTTGCTGTCGTGGCCGAACAGCGTGTCCTGGCGAATGTAATTGAGGGTGCTGCTAATATCGGTGTAGGCGACTTTCAGGCGAATCGTGCCTTCGCGCAGGTCCATCGGATAGTCGTGGTACGCCAGGCCGAACTCGACGCGAGCATTGTCGTCCAGTTGCAAGGTGGTCTTGTTGGCGATCCAGGTCGAGCCCGGTTGCAGGCGCTTGGAGTCACGGGCGGCGTTGAGGTTGTTGGCCGCGCGGGGGTCGTGGCTGATCTGCTCGCGGGTGAGTTTGCCCGGGGTGTCATTGGTGGTTTCGCGGTAGCGGAAATAGAAACGGGTTTCCAGTTCCGGGCTGAAGCGGTAGCCAAAATTGGCCGCCATGCCCTTGCCCGTGGCGGCGCTCTGGCGCTGGTAGCCGTCGGATTCGGAGTCGGTGAGGCTGATGTAGTAATCGGCATCTCCCAGCACCTGGCCGGAACTGATCTCACGCTGGGCGTAACCCTTGCTGCCCGCCTCATAGCGCAATTGCAGCTTGGGCGCGTCATAGCCGGTACGGGTCACGTAGTTGACCGCGCCGCCCAACGCCAATGCGCCCTGATCGAAACCGTTGGCGCCGCGCAGCACTTCGACGCGGCTTTGCCACAGCGGGTCTTTCAACTCATAGGGGGTGCCGCCAGGGCCGGTCAGCGGCAGGCCGTCGAACATTTCATACAGGCCCGAGCCATGGGAGCCGGGGCTGCGGTTCAGGCCCGAACCGCGGATCGACAGTTTCACCCCTTCGTTGTTCGCCGCCTTGGCGTACACCCCGGCCTGGTACTTGAACACGTCCTCGTTGGTGCTGACCCGCCCCTGCTGCACGCTGTTCATGTCGATGTAGTTGGTGCCACCGGGCACACTCTTGAGCTGGGCCTCGGCGATTTCGCCGGCGCTGGCTTCGCTGCTGGTGACTTCGACCGGGGCCAGTTGCAGGTCTTCGGCGTGTACCAGTGAGCTTAAGGTCAGGGCGGCAAACAGGAGCGGAGGTTGGCGCAACAACATGGGGCGGGTCCTTGGAATTCGGGGGGACGTAAAAGGCGGGGCCCAGATGGGAAGACAGGGACGCCCGGCAAGTCACTCCTGATTAACGAACCAGCGCCGTGGTGCACCAGGAAAGAATGCCCGGCGCAGGACTTGCAACCAACCCTAAGGAAACAATCGATCTAACCACGCTGAAAATTCAGCGTCTGCATCAACTCATCCGCCTCTGAACCCTGGGGAAACCGAAAGCCATGCATCTCTTCGGTGCCCAGGATCTCAGCAAGGGTTTCGCACAACTGCGCTTCCGTGGGCGAGTCGCGCAGCAGTTTATGCGCAGGCAACAGCAACTCAGCGCAAACGCCTTGAACACTCGCGACGTCAATCACGGCAAACAGGATAAATCGCAGGCGGATTTCGCGTTCAGTCGGCCAACGCGTTTTTGACTTACCCAAGGCAGGCACTCATTTTTAAGAAAAGTCCGAGGCTATTGCCGAGTGGTAGGCGTTTCAAGCAGCGCTTGTGAAGTTAGGCCTATTCCTACATAGGAACAAGAAACAGCGCACTCTTAAACATCGCGCAGTCGCGTGCGCGTTGCTTGCCAGCACATCAGCGAGCCTACGGTCACCAACACGGCGCCCTGCCAGAACTGTGCGGTCAGGTGGGCACCCAGCCACACAGCGGCAAATGCCGACGACAATACCGGCGCAGAATACGAGGCCGTGGCCAGCAAGGTCAGGTTGCCGCGCAGGATGCCCAGGTTCCACAGCGCGTAGCCGCCGGCCATGGCAATGCCCGCCGCGCCCAGTTGCAGGCTGCTGTTGAGGGTGAATGCGGGCAACACTTCAGTGCTCAGCGCGTATTTCAACCAGAGCACACAGGCGGCCAGGGTAAAAAACAGCACCACCAGGTTTTGCCCACCGGCGTAGCGCCGGGTGACGTTGCAGTACAGCGCAAACGTGACCGCGCAGCCCAGGGCGAGGCTGTAGCTCAGAGGGTTGGTGTTCACGTTGGCGACGAGGGTGGCCAAGGCCAGGCCATCGCCGCTCACTACCCACACGATGCCAAACAACGCCAGCGCGGTGCCAGGCAGGATCAGCCAGCGGGCTTTCTGCCCATTCATGACAATGGCGAGCAATACGGTCAGGCAGGGCCACAGGTAGTTCACCACGCCAAGCTCAATCGCCTGGTTGCGATTGCTGGCGTAACCCAATGCCAGCGACAGGCACAATTCGTACGCCACAAACAGCGCACTGCCCACAATCAAGTAGAACCTGGATGTCGCGCGCACCCGCGGTCGTCCTAGGAACAGCACCAACAGCCCCGCGCCCAAGGTGTAGATCAACGCCGCGCCGCCCAACGGGCCAAACAGTTCACTGACGCTGCGGATAAGCCCGGCGGCGGTACTCCACAGGAGAATCGCTACCAAACCGCATGCAGTGGCTGCACGCTCGCTGTTGATCTGCATGGTGACCTCGTGGGCAACGCGGGAGGGGTGAAATGCGGCGCAAGTCGTCTATCACGCTGCAATTGGACATTTTTAGTCACACGAATGTAAAGCCGCTTATGTGTGGTGCTTACTGCACCGGCAGGAAATTCATCAGCAACAAGCTCTGCGCATAGTTGACGCCGATACGCCGGTAGCGCTCATCCAGCAGTTGGGTCAGCAAATCGAGCCGCGCAACGATCTTGCCGAACTCCACGGCAAAGCTGAGGTTGCTGCCCTCCTCCGAGATTTCGTTGGAAAACAGCAACAACACCCCGTTGGCATCCTGGCGCTGGCTGAGCAGCCAGGTGGCCTTCTCGATGTTGCGCGCGGCGTTGCTGACGAATTGTGGGTTGATCGCGTCGGTGATGTAGAACTCGGTGCGCCCGCCATGGGCGGTGACGATCATGCTGCCGATCGCATAGATGAAGGCGCCGACCCGGTCGCCGCGAAACTCCGGGCTCAGGGAGTAACTCAATGCGGCCAGGTCGCGACGTTCGCCAAGGGCTGGCAGTGAGCGGCGGTTTTCGATGGCCAGGCGAATTTCCCGGGCCGCGCTCACCGCGTCCGGGTAGCCCGATTGCCGCCATTGGCTGGGGTTGCGCAGGTAGAGCTTGTTCATCAACAGATACAGGCTTTGCAGGTTGTCGCGCATGCCCAGGGTCGCCATGCGATCGACGCTGGTCTGGAAGAACTCATCCGGCTTGCCGTTGCTGAACTGCTTGACCATGTCCTGCGCCTGCTGCTGGCTGCAACCGGCGACACACAGCAGGAACGCGGCAACCAGGAGCAGTGGTTGCCGCATCCGGCGACGTTTACATCTGGCTTTCAGGCGATCTATCGGCACCAGGTCTCGCTCTTGTGTCCACGGGGAATGAATGCAGTGGGGTCACAGATAGAGCGAGGAAATGCAAAAAAGTGCGATAGGCGATGGCTTAAACCGCCGCCTCAAGCAGCAACACCGTGGAAGGCCCGGCGCGGAACGTAGGATTGTGCCGACTGGCTTCTTGCATATGAGCCGTGCGGTGGTGGGCTTCCAACGTGGCTTTTGATGCCCACTTCTCGATCAGCACGAAGCTGTCGGGGTTGCCGGCCACGGGATGCAGGTCATATTGAATGCATCCCTCCTCTGCCCTGACCAAGGGCGCCAGTTTTTCAAACGCTGCCAATTGGTCGGAACCGCGACCCGGCTGAGCAGTGATAATGACGACAAGCCGTACTTCATCTGACATGGACTACACCCTGCACTGTGGGAAAGGAAACCACAGAGTATGCCAGCCGCGTAGCCGTCGCACAGTCCTACAAAAAGGTTGCACCAGGCGCTGTCCTTTCACACCGTTTTCACAGTCAAGCGCTTATGGTCAAACCAGCTCCTAATGAACATCCCTTTTAGCCCGTGCTCCCCATCACGGGCTTTTCTTTGCCTGAGATTTGGTGAAGGTCCGAAAACGGCCCCGGCTGACCGATCAGATGGGACTGAACGAAACGGCGCCCTCACCCGGCAGCGGCGGCGCCAACTGCAAGGTATTACGCCCCATGCCCTTGGCTTCATACAGCGCTGCATCCGCCCGGGCCAGCAGGCTGGCGGGGGTGTCGGACGCCCCTGGCACCCCGCAACACACGCCGATACTGATCCGCACCGCAATGCTTGACGCCCCATACCGCGCCGGCGTCTCGGCCAGCGACGCGCGCAGTTCATCGAGTACCGCCACCGCACCTTCAGGGCTGCTCCCCGGCAGCAGCAGCAGAAACTCCTCGCCGCCATAACGGCCGATGCTGTCGGCTTGGCGCAGGCGCTGGGACAGGTGCCCGGCACAGTGAACAATCACTTCATCCCCCGCCAGATGGCCGTGCACATCATTGATCTGCTTGAAGTGGTCGATATCGACCATCGCCACCGCCAGGCTGGCGCCGTCGCGGCGGGCGCGTTCCAGCTCCTTGGCGAACTGTTCGAGGATCGCCCGGCGGTTGAGAATGCCGGTCAGCACATCGCGCAACGCCAGGTATTGAAACCGCGATTCACTGCGCTCCTTGGACAGCAACACCAGGCCCAGCGAAATCATCATGGCCGTGAACGTGCCGATGCTCACCGAAATGGTTTGCTTGAGATTGCTGACGTCATAGCGCATCTCTGCCGCACCGCCGCCGAACACCGCCACCACACGCATGCCCAGGCCAATCAGGCTGATGCTCGAGCCAATTATCAGCAACAGGCGCGCCCGCCCCTGGGCCGGGATGTAGCGCAGCGTCCAATAGATAATCAACGCGCACTGCAACATCAACACAAAGGTAGCGGCGAGCATGCGCGGTTCCAGGGTGTCGATCAGGCTGGCCATTAACACCGCCATCAACACCGCCGGCGCAAACGCCCGCCACCAGGCGACTGGCAGCTCAACGATGCGAAACACGCTGGCACCGTAAAAAGCCAACGCCACGGCCAGCAGCGTATTGGCGACGCCGTAGGTAAACCACAACGGCGCATGCCCGTAAAAGGTGTAGCCAACGTAGGCCAAAGCGTGGGCGAGCAAGCCAAAGCCAATGGTGAGCAGGCTGTCACCCCGATTGAACTGGCCGACCAGGATCAGACAAAACGCCATGATCGTCGCCACCAGGGCGACACAGGCAAAAAGCGTGGGGGTATGGGCGATCATGGGGGCTCACCGGGCGCTGTCAGCAGCTGTTGTGCTGGCTAGTCTAGTTGAGCGGGCCCGGCGTCGATATGGGTTTGTCGGTACGGTGTTTCGTGGTGCTACAGCGTGATTGAAGTTGCGGGGTAGAACAGCGTGTTGAGCACGAACAGGATCATCCAGAAGCCAATTTCCAGGGTTTCGGTAATCGGCTGAATGCGCTTCAGCGCGCCATAGACATGCACGACAAACATCAACGCAAACACCACAAACAGCACATCGAAGGCGTAGCTGAAACAGGTGCCGGTGGTTGCCGAACGCAGCATGGTCGCTTCCACCACCAGGATGAAAGCCCCCAGGCAGCGGCCAAAATAGATCGCCAAATGCTGGTGCTCGGGAATCGTCCAGCGCATGGCGCGTGCCCAGGCAATTGGCGCGATAAAAATCGGCAAGGCGAAAAACAGCGTCGTGGTCACCATCAGGGTGGTGATGTAGAGATGGCTGTATTGGGCGTAGTAACCGAGCATTGTTAACGTCCTTGTCCATGGGCAGTGTCGGTTGGCAGGATTGCAGCCGAAAATGCTCAAGTCCAATGGAAACAGGGCGTGCAGGACCAAAGAGAACAGGCTTGGGTGATTGGGATTAGTACGCAAGGTGGGTGTGGGAGCAATGGCTACGACAGCCGATGAACGACATCCGCAACCATTTTTTCAGCGCGGCTCATCCCATCAATCCGTAAGACCGGAGCCGCTTGCCCTGACAGCCACGCCTCATGCCACGCGCGGTTGCGTCCTGAAAAGCTCGGGTCGTCGTACTGCGCGGCCCACTCGCGAAAGGCGATGTGTATCTCATGCATATCGCCACCCGGTGCGATCCGTTCGCCAAAACGCTGCTTCTCGCGTGCAGCCAGCCGCTCCAGGCGAACGGGCGTGGGTGTCACAACGAATACAATCAGATCGACAGCGGCAATCAGCGCATCGCCCCAGTCCATGCAGGAGCCTGTCAGCACCCACTCATCGCCACCGAATGCTTGCTGGATTAATGGCACGCGCTCACTGGCGGGTCGCTTGGTCGTGAACGGTGGGTTGGTGGGCATCCAGTAGAAATCATCGACATCGACGTGGGGCATGGCGAGTTGTTTGGCGAGGTTTTGGCCCAGGGTCGTCACGCCTGCGCATGAGGCGCCGGTGATGTAGATCCGCATTTCTTCCCCCGTGAGTACAACGCATTGTTGAGTTCAGCAAACCAGCGTGACCCAACGTACCCATTCACTTTCGGCGCCGCGTCGCAAACAGAGGCAGCCAAAGGAACACCAAGCCTCCCGCCAGAATGCCGACCCCAAAAGTGTGCATAAAACCTTCTACGTTCATCGCGATGGTGGCCACGCCTGCTGCCACCCCGGCAGTGCCTACGATTCGAATGCTTTTACTCGGCGATTTCAATTCCATTGCGTTGAGGCTCCCTTCAAATAATTGGCTGAGTCTATCGCACTGCATCCGGTTCACATCCGTGCGAAAGCGGCCAATGAGATTCTTGATCTGGGGGATAGAGGCCAGAAACACAAAAGCCCCGCTTTCGCGAGGCTTTCGTCTGAATCTTGGCGCAAACCAGGAGTTCGAGCCCTGGGAGTGCGGCATCCTGCGAAGCCTTTTCAGCGCTTCCTGAGTGGCAAAAGACGCACTCTGACGTGGAGTCGTTATTTGGCTTGGCGAAGCACAAGCTGCGACAGACGAGTCTTGACTCGGAAGCAGAATTCACGAATTTGGAATTGATAAGCGGGCATGACCATGTAGTTCAAATCCGAGCCCAACGAGTCTTTGACTTCCATGTACTTGGCAGTCTTGGCCGCAATGGCTTGGTATTCGGCCTCGTACTTCACGTAGGACGCTTTGTTGTAGAGCTTCAAGACATCCAGCTCTTTACGGCATTGCTCAGCGCGATTCTGGTTCAGATTCGTGTCTGCTTCTGACTGATCCGCGTCGGCTGAGGCAGCGGTTCGCGAGTCATAACTGGCGGCCGCAGGAGCTGCCTCGTAACGCACGGTGTAATTGGGTGGTGTCGAAGGTGCGACTTCAGGTGGTGCTGGCTGGACGACGGCAGGAGCTGGAGTCACTTCAGGTTTTTCTGGAGTTTTCGTAGCGCATCCCGCGAGGGCAAGGCCTACCACTACAACGATGCCACACATTTTATCCATCGGTTTCACCAAAAAGTAATTACGGCTGGCTGAGTCGTTAGGTTCTGGGTAAAAGTAATAACTCATTGAATGATCGAGTGTAATTTTCTACCAGACTCAAGGCGCTCAGCCTCTCTTCCTTGAGTACACAGACGAAGGATAGTAGTAAAAAAACAAAGAGATGACGAGTAAAAGCTCGTCAGAAAAGCGACAAATTTGATGGGATATTTTCTGTGGGGTTGGCACCCCAGTTCGGCTACAAATTTTTGACCATCCAAAGTGCCAACACAAATGCGGTGGCATTCGTACAGCGGATGGGCTTTACGCCTTTCGACAAAGAGCGACATTGGGTCGGATCAATACCTGATATTCGGCCGCCCTGACTACACGCTGAGAGATCTGTGCGGACCGCCACAAAGAATTACCACCCAACATTTAACGCTCTTGGCTACTTTCACTCGCCATTGCTAACTGCACGCCCGCCCGGTCGTGCAGACTCTGGAGCGTGAACCATGACCATCGGATCTACCTACGATTATCCGGCCCTAATTGCCAAACACTTGCCAACAGACGATAAATCTGTATGGCGAGGGCGCTTCCCAAGCCCGCCGGACTTATGTTTCAACTACCGAAAACTGGTTGAACACGAATCCGGTATCGCCACCGCCACTCAGCCCGATTACAAAATCTGCATCGTCGGAGCCGGTGTTACAGGGTTGACCGCCGCTCGGGAGCTATTTCGATGCGGATTCAACAACGTGACATTGCTGGAGCAGTCCCATCGCATTGGCGGCCGCCACTTAACGGTGCTTAACACCGGACAATCTCCCTTATTAGGTCAAACACCCTTCGAGATGGGCGCCATGCGTATGCCAATGTTCAACCGGGCGGGCGAAGCACCACTGGAGGGTCAGTCGTTATTGGCTTACTACTGCAAGCACTTTGAGTTGCAGCTTTCGGACTTTCCCAACCCAGGTTCAGCTCATGTCCGCAGTACCGGCATTTACCTGCGCGAAGGTTTACTGGAGAGGCCGTCAGAACCGCAAATGCTGATTTGGAAAAATCCTGAGGGTGACATACCGCCTCCAACGGAGAAACTACAGCAGGTGTATGCCAAGTGGCGCCACTTTGCCGATCAGATGACTCGCCAAGTCGCGCAGGTTTACGGCACACCACAATGGGAATCACTGTGGGCCACAATCGTCGCGCGCTACCAAAATCTGTCCTTTCGCGATCTTGTCACCTTGCCGAGCCAAATCTGGAACGCTGATCACCCTGATGATTTTGGTGGCCTCGGCATGAGCCCGGAGGAATCCACGATTTTCTATTCCATCGGGATTGGCGACGGCAGTTGGGGCGCGTTCTACGACACCTGCTGCCTCTACCCCCTACGCACGGCGATCTTCGGCTTTAGTAGCCAGTTGCAACTAGTACATGGCCGTGTGGACGCCGAAGGCAACCCCATGCAATCGCCGTATCTGGGCGTCCCATCGCTGGTTGACTGCAATGGCCTGGCGTTTGACCCACCGCGCTATCTCGGCCTGGCTGCGCTGGATGAGTGCTTGTTATTTACACCGACAAAAGCCAATGGCCCTTCGTTTTACGACCATTGTCGGCAGGCCGGTGAAGGCTTTCTGACCGACAGTTCGGTGACCCGCCTGACCAAACTTGAAAACGGCCAAATTCGCGTGACCTACGACTGGAATGCCAGCAATCGCAGCGATAAATCGGAGCGCCATGAAGACTTCGACGCCGTAATCATGACCCTGCCCTCCTGGATCATCGAAACCCATATCCAACTGGAAAATTTCAGTCAGCCAATGCTGCCGTACGCCATCACCAACGCTTACAAAACCGCTCACTGGGAAACCAGTTGCAAGGTCTACGCCCCGCTGAAAAAGAGCTTCCTGTCGAAAAACAAACAGATCCCACAGATCATGGTCACCGACAGTTTTGTTCACGACGTGTACACCTACCGTTACCACGACGCCTACCCCTACGACTGCATTTTGCTCAGTTACACCTGGGAGGACGACGCCAGTAAGTTGGCCTCGTTTGACGATAAGACCCTGGTCAAAAAATGCGTCGCCGAACTGGATCGCATCATGTTGCGGTCCAGCAATATCAAAACTCCGATTTCGCCGTACATCGCGACCAAGCACGCGGTGGTTCAACGCTGGATGACCGACAAAAACGCCTTGGGCTGCGCCAAGCTGTACCGTGCAGGCACTTACTACGACGCCGTCAGCTTGATGAAGTACAACCGCGATTACGCCCACGTTTCCGGGCTCTATCTGTCAGGGGAATCGTTTTCTGTGGATGCCGGTTGGACCGAACCGTGTTTGCGGGGAGCTATTGATGCGGTCATTCATCTGTGTAACACCACTCAGGCCAATTTCAATGGTGGCTTTAGTCTGAACGATTACCCGAACTACCAGGCTCAGCCTTTTGGGCAACAACCTACATCTCTCGCGGAAGCGGACTACTGACGAGCATACAAAAAAGACCTCCTACTTAAGCATCCGCCTACTTCGCGGATCCAAAAACAATAAAAAGAGGTCTGAGCCATGAACGAAGCTACCAGTCTTGTGCGCGTCGCTGTAGTGCAGTTCGACCCGCAAGTCGGCACTCAAAACCGCCAATCCAACCTCGACACCAGCCTCAGCCTGGCCCTGCAAGCTGTGAACAACGGGGCCAACCTGATTGTGCTGCCGGAGCTGGCGAATACCGGTTACCTGTTCAGCAATCGCCAGGATGCCTTTGAGCATGCCGAGCCCATTCCGGACGGGCCGAGCACACGGGCCTGGATAGACTTTGCGCAGCACCATCAGGTCTACCTGGTCGCAGGCCTGGCAGAACGCGAAGGCATGCAACTGTTCGACACCGCCGTGCTGCTCGGCCCGGATGGGCTGATTGGCAAGTATCGCAAGGCGCATCTGTGGAACAAGGAAAAGCTTTGGTTTACGCCCGGCAACCTGGGCTTTCCGGTGTTTGAAACACCCATTGGCCGCATCGGCTTGCTAATCTGCTGGGATATCTGGTTTCCCGAAGTTCCGCGCATCCTCACCCAACAAGGCGCGGATATCATTTGCAGCCTGAACAACTGGGTGTGGACCCCACCGCCGCTGTTCGACGAAGCCGGCAAATGCATGGCCTCGTACCTCACCATGACCGCCGCCCACGTCAACAACGTGTTTATCGCGGCCGCCAATCGGATCGGGGAGGAACATGGCGGACGTTACCTCGGTTGCTCGCTGATTGCCGGCACCAACGGCTGGCCGATCGGCAAGGTGGCGTCGCCCAATGAACAGGCGATTCTGTATGCCGACATCGACCTGTCGAGCGCGCGCAGTGCACCGATCTGGAATGACCTGAACGACCTGCAGCGCGACCGACGCGTCGACCTGTATGACCACATGCTCGGCTATTGCCAGCACCCCTGCCTGCCGCGCTGATGGGGACAGGATCATGGACTCTATTTCGGCAAATCCGTCGTCAGGCTCGTCTGTGCGTTATCTGGTGATTTTGCTTGCGGTGACAGTCGCCGCAGTCGGGCTGATCGCTACCTTATCGGTGCTGTATTCGGCCTCCGCAACGGTTTACTGGCCCGGCTACAACGACATGGTGGCCAGCCTGCCCTCGCCCGCCGCATGGCTACGTTGGGTGGTCGGCGACATCAGTGAAGTGGCGTTTTACAAACACGAGTTTGCCTCCATTGGTTTGTTGCTGGGCGGCGCGTTCGGTTACTGGGCCAGCCGTTACGCTCAAGGCTGGCAGGGTTTCAGCATCGGGTATGGCACGGGGCTTTGGCCGTGGCTGGTGACCAGCTCATTGCTAGGGTTATTGCTGAGTAATGCGCTGTGGGGCTGGACGGTGACGGCTGAGTCCTGGCAACCCACCTTCGCCGCATTTGTGTCGTTACCGGCGGCGATGGTGTTGCTGTTTGGTGGGGGTTGGAAGGTCACGCTAAATGGCGCCGTGCTTGGCGCGATCCTAGTGACGCCGAGTTGCCTGTTGTTCGTGAATTACCTGTGTATCCCGCTGGGGCTGCCGGTGGTGATTGGCAATGTGCTGGGGATGGCGCTGGGTAGCGTGGTAGCGTTTTTGCTGTGCCGGACGTTGCCGGGACTGGTCAGTCGCCAGCCAGACGTCGCGGACGAAGTGCCGTTGCCCGCACCTCAGCAGGCGCCAGACTACGGTATACGCTGGACATTCCGGCGGGTATTGGCGGACTTTTCCGAAGCGCCGTTTTTTGGCAATGAGTGGGCGAGCCTGGGGTTGATCGTGGGGGTTCTGTTGGCTTACGTGTTGAATCCCCTTAGCCCAGCCTATGGGTCAGGCTGGTTGCCGCAGTTGGTCGCAGGCCAAGCGCTGACCTCGTTGCTGGGCATCCTGTTATGGCGGCGGCAGTGGCGAAAACGCGGGTGGTATCCGACCTATGTGCCGCTGGTATCGGTGGTGCCTGCGGCGGTGCTGACCCATGGTGGCAGCCCTGCGGTCATCATTGTCAGTGCCACGCTGGGTGCGATGATCGCCCCGCCGTTGGCCTGTGCGATTGCCGCGAGGTTGCCGGGGTACATGCATGCTTATATTGGCAATGTGTTGTCGATGGCGGTCAGTACTATGGTGATCGTTCCCATTGTCGGCGCGTTGCTTGCATTTTAGATCGCGACCCATAGCGAGCTTCTCCCAGAGACTCGCGTACGCGGATAGCTGCAGCGGCGGTAGGTAACTACCGCTCCCACCGCGCCCCGAACGGATCTCGGATGGGTGCTCTACCCGAGGTACACGAAATGCCCATTCGCCACAGCATCACCCACAAGATCGACAAGAAGCCCGACGGCAGCCCGGCCTCCCCTCAACGTCCGCGCGATTGACAACAGACACCAACCTTTACGTCGTACGAGACTGCCCAGCGGCGGGCAATACAACACTTTTGCGCGGAAGTTCAATTACACCAATAAATAATGTTTGCGAAGTAAATTAAAATCTGTTTATTGTGCGAAACGCGCCTTTGCTGCTGCGAATAAGCACAGCTTTCTGACGCCAATAATATTTTCAAGGAGGAAAATAATGGACCCCTTTGTCGGTGAAATTCGCTTGTTCCCCTGGGGCTGGGCGCCTTCAGGTTGGCTGGCCTGCGAGGGTCAGATTTTGCCCATCAACAGCAATGTCGCCTTGGCCTCCTTGCTCGGCAATCGCTATGGCGGCGATGGCAAGACCACCTTCGGTTTGCCAGACCTGCGCGGCCGTGCGGCTCTAGGTCAGAATTGGGTGCCATCCATCGCCCCGAATCCGGTACTTGCCGTGCATCCCCTGGGCAGTTCCGGCGGCACCGAAACGGTCGCCCTTGGCGCCAGCAGCCTGGCTACTCACACCCATGGAACCCACGTTTCCGGCACTGCCGGCACCTTGACCACCCCCGCCAGCGGCATTCCGGCTGTCAGCTCGACTTCCACCGGCGCCCTCTCCAAACCGACCTACATCACTGCCGCCGGGTCGACCTTGGTCACCTTGAACAGCGCCACCGTTGCCCCCCCCCCAGGGACCCCGGTGGCGAATATGCAGCCCTCGATTGTCGGATGCTTCTGTATCGCCACGACCGGCATCTATCCGCCGCGCCCGTAGCCGCACTGTTTACAGACCCTCAAGCAAGGAAACTGAAATGTCTGAAGCTTACCTCGGAGAAATCCGCATGTTTGCCGGCAACTATGCGCCACAAGATTGGGCGCTTTGCGATGGTTCACTCGTGTCCGTCAACGCCTATCAAGCCCTGTTTTCAGTGTTGGGCACCCTGTATGGCGGCAACGGCGTGACCAACTTCGGCCTCCCGGACTACCGCGGTCGCCTGCCGATCGGGCAAGGCACCGGCCCCGGCCTGACCCCAAGGGTGCTGGGCCAGGCCACAGGCGTCGAAACGGTGGCCCTGACATCCGCCAATACCCCCGCCCACACCCATGCATTCGTGGTCAGCAGCACCCTCGCCACCTCCACGACCCCGGTGCCCCCCGCACCTGCGGCACCGTCCAGCCAGACCTTCGGCCAGTTTCCCGGGGTCGGGGTGATCAAAGGCCTTTATAGCGCAGGCACCAACACCGCGCCCTCGGTCAACCTCGATGCAAACTTTCTCGACCCGGCTGCCGGCGTGGCAGTGAGCGCGCCCCACAGCAACATGATGGGCTCGCTGGCGATCAACTACATCATCTGCCTGGCGGGCATCTACCCGACTCGGCCGTAAGCCTATTTTTTCAAGGAACGACCGCTCATGGATGCTTTCACCGGTGAAATCCGCCTGTTCTCTTTTAACTTCGCGCCGCAGGACTGGGCTTACTGCGACGGTTCGGTTCTAACGGTTCAGCAATATCCCGCGCTCTATTCGGTCATCGGCAATACCTACGGCGGCAGCGCGGGGCAGAACTTCAAGCTGCCCAACCTCAATGGCCGCGTGGCGATGGGCGCCGGCAATGGCCCGGGGCTGCTGCCCCGGCCGATTGGCACCGCGGTAGGCGCCGATGAAGTGACGCTGCTGCCGTCCAACATTCCCAGCCATACCCATGCGGTAAACGCCAAGGACGGCACCGATAGCACGACCGCCCTGGATACACCCGATGGGTCTGCCTATCTGTCGCAGCCGCGCAACGTGCGCGTCTACAACGACGTCGCACCCGCCTCAGGCGATCCGACCCTGGCGGCCGGCACCATCGGTCCCGCCGGGCAAATGACGCCCGGTAGCAGTACGACGCGCAGCACCTTGCAACCGTTCCAGACATTGGCCTACTGCATCTGCCTCAACGGCGAATATCCCGTGAGGCCATGATGAGCATCTCCAGGGCCCCATCCCAGTCGCTACGACCCTGTCGCAGCGACCTCGTTCTGCGTGCGCAGACCACCGCCGACCTGGACTTTCTCCAGGATCTTTTCGTGACCCGTCGCTGGGCCGAAGTCAGCGCGGTGCCGGGCTGGAGCGACGCGCAGCGCCGGGCGTTCCTGTACTCCCAGGCGCAATTGCAGCGCCAGCACTATGAAAAGCACTACCCCGGGGCGGATTTTCTGGTCATCGAATATGCAGGTGCGCCCATTGGCCGCCTGTGCCTGGACCGAAGTGCTAGCGAGTTGCGCGTCGTCGACATCGCCCTGCTGCCGGCATGGCACGGCCAGGGCATAGGCAGCGCGCTGCTGCATTCGCTGTTGAGCCAGGCCGATGCCCAGCGCCAAGTCTGCAGCTTGAGTGTCGAGCAAGGCAGCCGGGCCCGCCGGCTGTACGAGCGACTCGGCTTCGAGCCCTGCGGCGAAACCGGCATCCATACCCAAATGCGCCGCCCTGCACGGGTACACCGGGAGTAGCCAACCAGAATCGTCAGCGATACGAATACTTGAACACACCGTTTTACCGGCAGTGACAGCAACATGATTTTCCCCGGCTAACAGTCATGCTGCTGGCCAGCGATATCTGTGCCGTCTGACAACTAATGACACTTGAACTGGACACGACCCCCACACGGGTCGTACGGCAGGAAGCCTCAACATGATAAAAATGCTCACCACCCGCGGTGCCCGGCTGGCATCAGTCTTCCTGCTCGTCCTGACCTTGCCCCTGGCCCTTCAGGCCCAGGCCGCCCCGACCATTACCAGCCCGGTATCGGGCTCCACCCTGCCGTCGGTAGCCGTGGGTCAGTCCATGAGTATCCCCATCACCTCCGTCGGGGGCGCAATGCCGCTGGACCAGTGGGCAGAGTGCAACATCGACGACCCGAACTACGATGGCATCACCCCCTGCCTACCGCCGGGGCTGGTCCTCGACGCTTCGCTCCACAGTTCATCGACCACCCTGCATGGCACACCGACCACTGCTGGCACCTATACCTTCAGCATTTCTCTGAATGACGGCCTCAACCAGGCCGGGATCGCCACCTATACCCTGGTAGTCACCAGTTCCGCGCCCCCGACCCTGACCTCGGTCGCCCCGAGCAGCGGCAGTACGGCAGGCGCCACCTCCGTCATTCTTACCGGCACCAACTTTACCGGCGTCACGGCGGTGACCTTTGGCGGAGCAGCCGCCACTGCTTTCACCGTCAACAACGCCACCACCCTCACCGCCACCACCCCGGCCCACGCCGCAGGCGCAGTGAATGTGATAGTCAACACCGCAGGCGGCAGCGCGACCCTGACCAATGGCTATACCTACACCGTGCCCGCGCCCACCGTCGGCCCGGTCAGCGCCACGGTCGCCGCCAACAGCAGCGCCAACCCGATCACCCTCAGCCTCAGCGGCGGCGCCGCCACCAGTGTCGCCGTCGCCAGCGCGGCCAGCCATGGCAGCGCCACCGCCAGCGGCACCAGCATCACTTACACGCCAACCGCCGGTTACTCCGGTGCGGACAGTTTCACCTACACCGCCACCAACGCCAGTGGTACGTCCAGCCCGGCCACCATCACCCTCACGGTCAGCGCGCCAACGATTGCCGTCGGTCCGACCACGCTCCCTAGCGGCACGGTAAGTACGGCCTATAGCCAGGCACTCACGGCGAGCAACGGTACTGCGCCCTACACTTACGCCATCACCAGCGGCAGCGTACCGACAGGCTTGAGCCTCAGTGCAAGCGGCACCCTCAGCGGCACACCCTCCGCCGCTGGCACCTTCAATTTCACCGTGACCGCGACCGACGCCAACAGCGCGACCGGAGCACGTGCTTACTCCGTGACCATCAGCACCGCCCCGCCGATTGCCGGCGCCGTCAGTGCCATGGTCGCCGCCAATAGCAGCGCCAACCCGATCACCCTCAACCTCAGCGGCGGCGCCGCCACCAGTGTCGCCGTCGCCAGCGCGGCCAGCCATGGCACCGCCACCGCCAGCGGCACCAGCATCACTTACACGCCAACCGCCGGTTACTCCGGTGCGGACAGTTTCACCTACACCGCCACCAACGCCAGTGGTACGTCCAGCCCGGCCACCATCACCCTCACGGTCAACCCCCCTACGATTGCCGTCGGCCCGACCACGCTCCCAAGCGGCACGGTAAGTACGGTCTATAGCCAGGCCCTCACGGCCAGCAACGGTACTGCGCCCTACACTTACGCCATCACCAGCGGCAGCGTACCGACAGGCTTGAGCCTCAGTGCAAGCGGCACCCTCAGCGGCACACCGTCAGCCGCTGGCACCTTCAACTTCACCGTGACCGCGACCGACGCCAACAGCGCGACCGGAGCACGTGCTTACTCCATGACCATCAGCACCGCCCCGCCGATTGCCGGGGCCGTCAGCGCCATGGTCGCCGCCAATAGCAGCGCCAACCCGATCACCCTCAGCCTCAGCGGCGGCGCCGCCACCAGCGTCGCCGTCGCCAGTGCGGCCAGCCATGGCACCGCTACCGCCAGCGGCACGAGCATCACTTACACCCCAACTGCCGGTTACTCCGGTGCGGACAGCTTTACCTACACCGCCACCAACGCCAGCGGGACCTCCAGCCCGGCAACCGTGACCCTCACGGTCAGCGCGCCAACGATTGCGGTCGGTCCGACCACGTTCGCTAGCGGCACGGTGAGTACGGCCTATAGCCAGACCATCACGGGCAACGGCGGTACTGCGCCCTACACGTACGTCATCACCAGCGGCAGCCTACCAACAGGCTTGAGCCTGAGTGCAAGCGGCACCCTCAGCGGCACACCGTCAGCCGCTGGCACCTTCAATTTCACCGTTACCGTGACCGACGCGAACAGCGCGACCGGATCACGTGCCTACTCCATGACCATCAGCACCGCCCCGCCGATTGCCGGCGCCGTCAGTGCCAACGTCGCCGCCAACAGCAGCGCCAACCCGATCACCCTCAACCTCAGCGGCGGCGCCGCCACCAGTGTCGCCATCGCCAGCGCGGCGAGTCATGGCACCGCCACCGCCAGCGGCACGAGCATCAATTACACCCCAACCGCCGGTTACTCCGGTGCGGACAGCTTTACCTACACCGCCACCAACGCCAGTGGTACGTCCAGCCCGGCCAGAGTCAGCCTGACCGTCAGCGCGCCCACCCTGGTCCTGACCCCAGCCTCCCTGGGCGCCGGCACCACAGACAGTCCCTACAGCGCGACTTTCAGCACGTCCGGCGGCACCGCGCCTTATACGTACAGCATCACCGGCAGCCTGCCGGCCGGCATCACCCTGAACACCACCAGCGGCGTGCTCAGCGGCACACCGACGGCCAGCGGCAGCGCCAACCTGACCATCACCGTTACCGACGCCAACGCCGTCACCGCGTCCCGGCCGTATACCCTGACCATTGCGGCCGTGCCCATCACCCTACCAGCGTCGAGTCAGATCCTGGCCTCGGGGCAGACCGCCACCGTCGACCTGACCCAGGGCGCCACCGGCGGCCCATTTACCCTGGCGAAGCTGGGCACCGTGACCCCCGCCTCCGCGGGCCGGGCAATGATGATGGGCCCGTTCTCGATGCGTTTCGTGCCGTCGGCGACCTTTGCCGGCACCGCGATCGTCACCTTCAGCTTGCAGAACGGCAGCGGCTCCGTTGCCACCAGTTCCATCAGTTTTATGGTCGCAGCCCGCCCGGACCCGAGCAGGGATGCCGAGGTGATCGGCCTGCTCAACGCCCAGAGCCGCGCCGCTGAGCGCTTTGCCAGCACCCAGATGGACAACTTCAACCGCCGTCTGGAGCAGTTGCATCAAGTGTCCTGCAACCGCAATTCGTTCAATGCCAGCGTGAGAAAAGACGGAAAAGAGGTGCCTATGCAGGCAATATCCAGCGCCGTTCAGAAACAGCTAGGCGGCTCGGCAAACACCACCGACGAAGAGAAGAGAAAGACCGCAGCCGAAGTCGAAGACGGTTGCAAGCAAGATGCCATCGCCTACTGGAGCGACGGTTTCATTAACAATGGCTCGACCCACGCTCGCGGGGCGCGAGACAACAGCTTCACCACCCTGGGCCTGAGTGCCGGTATCGACTATCGCCTGTCGCCGACCGCGATTGCCGGTGTCGGTATCGGCTACGGCAACGACCGCAGTGACATCGGGGACAACAAGACCCGCAGTGACGCCGACGCCATCGGTATTGCCACTTACCTGAGCCTGAACGTGGCGCCCCAGGTATTCATCGATGGCCTGGTGGGCTACAACCGCATCAGCTTCGACTCGCGGCGCTACATCACCGGCAGCAACGACGACTACGCCAAGGGCTCCCGTGATGCCGACCAGTTGTTCGCCTCGCTGACCACCAGCTACGAGTACCGCCAGGGCCCGCTGTCGCTCACCCCTTACGGACGCTTGAACGCCAGCACCACGCGCATGGACGCCTTCCGTGAGAACGGTGGCGGCATCTATGGGCTGTCCTATGAGGAGCAGCGGCAACAGAACTTCACCTCGTTTATCGGCCTGCGCACGGGTTATGACGTGCCGACCCGACTTGGGGTGATGACGCCAAAAGTCGGGCTAGCCTGGGGCCACAACTTCAGTGGCAGCAGCGATTACAAGATGCGCTACACCGACCAGGGCGACGACGGCATTCTCTATCGCTTCAAGCCCGATCCGCTGGACAGCGATTTTGCCAACCTCGACCTTGGCCTGGACTTCAACCTGGGTCAGGCCTGGCAGATGGGTTTCTCCTACAAGACCGCCCTGGGCAGCGACGAGCGTAGCGACACGTTCCGCATCGGCGTCAACGGCAAGTTCTAGCCTGCACCAACGGATGACGCCGGTCCCGGCGCCATCCGCCCCTGAGGTTTTATCCATCCAACATCGAGTCTGAGGATTAGCGGGGATGAACCTACAGACGCACGGCAATCGTCTGGAGCAACCCTCAAGCCAGCGGCCTGCAGGTCAAAGAATTCGGGCACTCACACCCCGAGGAAAACTGATAGGGCAAAGGGGCTGATTTGTCGTGCCTGAGCCTTGGAAACTGCGGGTAACACAGTCAATCAACAGCTCGTGTAATTTGCTGTTAAAACGCACCCAATAGATCTTCATTGGTGCGCCTCACCATGAACCAAAAATCCCCCCCTCGCTCATCCAATGCCTGGTACTGGATCGGCAAACTCACACCGCCGCAGCTCTTGCTCACGTCAGTTGCGCGGGAAGCGCTGTTAAACTCAATGCAAGCAAACACACTTGTCCCGCTGACGCTGCTGACCTCCCCTGCCGGCTACGGTAAAACCACCTTGCTGATGCAATGGCACGCCGCGATACACCAGCAAGCGCCGAAGGTCCTGGTAGCTTGGCTATCAGTGGACGAGGCCGATGCAGACCCCAATCGTTTCCTCGCGTACCTGATCCTCGCCCTGGACCATGCTGGCGTTGCGCTGGCGCATTTACCGCGCCTGGCAGCCTCGCAAGCCCTGGACGTGCAGCCACAGCGCACTATCCAGGCGTTGCTGCGAGCACTCGCAGAGGAAGATCGATCAATTACATTATTTCTGGATGACTATCACCTTGCTGCCAGTCCCGAGGTAGGTGCGCTGCTGGGTGTGTTAGTGGAGCAAGCCGCGCCGTGGTTACGCTGGGTAGTCGCCAGTAGAACACGCCCAGACTGGCCACTATCGCGCTGGAAAGCCAAGGGTTGGGTGCATGAAATCAGTGCACGGGAGCTGATCCTGTCCCTTCGTGAGGTGCGCGCCATTCTGGGTGAGGCTGTGGATGAGCACGACGTGTGCCGAGTGCATATTGCGACCGAGGGATGGGCCGTGGCGGTGCAGTTGGCGCACCTGTGGCGAACCAGCATTGATGGCACATCGTATGGTTTGACGGCATTCTCCGGGGGCGTCACGGAGGTTGCGAACTACCTCACCGCGCATATTTTCAACAGCCTCTCAGCGGACTGCCAATCACTGTTGCTGCAGACCTCGCTGCTGCAACGTTTCAACGCCGATTTGACCGATGCGGTGCGCGGCCGCCATGACAGCGCTGACCTTTTGAGACAACTGCACCACCTCGACACGTTACTGATCCCCCTGGACCCTGAACGCCAATGGTTCCGCTACCACGCATTGCTACGTGACTTCCTGCGCCTGCGTATCGACAGCCATCAAGCCCAAGTCATTCACCGCGCCGCTGCACATTGGTTGGCGCAGCAGAGGGACTGGAGCCAGGCCATCCATCACGCGCTCAAGGCGGGCGACATCCCACTGGCGGTGAACCTTGTAGTCAGCGCAGGCGGCTGGGAACTGGTGCTGCACCATGGCATTCGTTACGCCCAGGGTTTATTGAGTCAGTTCGACGCCGTTACCTGTAACACACAGCCTGACCTCCTGCTGCTCCAGGCCTACCTGCACGCCAAACTGGGAGATCACAAACTGTCAGCGCAACTGTTGCACCTGGCCCGGTGCTCGGTGATCGGGGATGCACGACTCACCCGCGACTTTCACGTTATCCAAACGCTGGCGGATGCTTATCAGGATTGCTTTGAGCGCCTTGATACCGATATTGCGACGTTTCATAGCAGCCCTTACCCCCTCGATCAGACCCTCGCGCAAGCCACGCTGGAATGTGTGCATGCACTGGCGGCTCTGACTCGCGGCGAATGGGTATCAAGCCTGCGCATCATCAGTGACGCTCACGTCAAGATGCGGGTGATCGCCAGCCCGCGTGGCGAGAATTACTGCCGAATCCATGAAGCACAGGCTCTGGCAGTATCGGGGTCTATCAACGAAGCCAGCACATTGGTAGACGAGGCACTGGCATTTGCCGACAACCATTTTGGTCAAGAGAGTTCGTTACGGGCACTGGTCGGCTGCTTCAAGGCGCGCCAGCTGTATTGGCAAGGAACCTGGTCCGAAACTCAGCCGTGGCTGGATGACGGCTGGGCAGCTTTGGAACACGCCGATGGCTGGCTGGATGTGGTCGCGGTGACGGCAGAGGTAGCGTGGCGTACTCGGTTACGCAGCCATGGATTGCATGCCGCACTACAGGAGCTAGATCATGTGGACCAACTGGCGCGCGCGCGCCAGTGGCCACGGTTATCACGCCTGGTACAAGCCTGGTCGATCGACGCCCAGGTACAGAGCGGGCAGTTGCACGCCGCTCGCCAAGCGCTCCTGCAGGCCAATCTGCAACAGATTGCAGATCAGCGCGAAGACTGGCGCAGTCAGGAAGCTGCCAGCCTGGCGTTGGGCCGTTTGCAGTTACTCAGCGGTTGCTCGGGGGCCGCATTGACAGGCCTTCAACGAACGGCTGAGGACATGGAAAACAAAGGCTTGCGTCTACCCGCCTGGCGCTTGAGGTTGATGGCCTTGGCCGCAGCGAGCAAAGGCCAGCGGCTCCAATCCGAAGAGCTCGACGTGGCTCTGGCCCCGATCATTCAGTACGCCCTGCCCGGCCTGTTGCTGGAAGTCGGCCCTTGCCTGCTGCCGGCTTTGGAGGCCTATTCCCAACCCACAATGCGACTGACTGCAACCATCACGCGACTGCGCGGCTGGCGTTCGCACCCAACGCCGGTGCAAATGTCACTGAGTGGCAAGGAAACCCAGGTACTTGAGCTGCTTGCCAGCGGTCAATCCAACAAAGCCATCGCCCTCGCCCTGGATATCTCCGAGAACACGGTGAAGTTCCACCTCAAACACCTGTTCGCCAAATTGGGCGTGGACAACCGCACAGCGGCAATCAGCGCTGCGATACGCCAAGGCCACCTCAACACCACCGTCTAAGTCACCAACCTACCCAGGCGGGTAGGCCTTACCACCTGTTGGCCAGCGACCTACCCGCCCCGCCCGTGGCCCCCCATCAACACCCTGCCTAGCATCGTTTCCATCAGCAATGAGGGACGCGATGCCGTCCCTCTTCTGCTTCCGACAAGACACGATCCAGGAGACGAACCGTGCAGAAAAGCCGAAAGACCGTGCGCGTAGCCACCGATGTGGGCGGCACCTTTACTGACCTTGTGTATTTCGAAAGTGATCCCGCCACCGGCAGGCAGACTATTCGTACAGCGAAGGTGGACACCACGCCTGCGAACTTTGCCGAAGGCATTCTCAACGTCATCAAAAAGGCACGAGTAACGCTCTCGGAAGTCGACTTCCTCGCCCACGGCACCACTGTCGTCATCAACGCGCTTACCGAACGCCGTGGGGTCAAGACCGCACTGATTACCACGCGAGGCTTTCGCGACATCCTGGAAATCGCCCGGGCCAATCGTCCGGACTACTTCAACCTGAAATGGGTCAAGCCTGCGCCGTTTGTACCACGCTACCTGCGCCGGGAAATCGCCGGGCGCCTGCACACCGATGGCCGTGAGCGCGAGCCTGTAATGCTTGATGAACTACCCGCCATCATCGAAGCCTTCCGCGCCGATGACGTACAAGCCATCGCTATTTGCCTGCTCCATGCCTATGCCAAGCCCGATCACGAGCAGGCGGTACTGGCCGAAGTGAAGCGGCTGTGGCCTGAAGTATCGGTGGTCGCTTCACACCAGATCACCCGTGAATGGCGTGAGTACGAGCGCTCCAGCACCACGGTGCTGTCGGCCTACGTGCAACCAATCGCAGCGCGCTACCTCGATGAACTGGAGGCGGGCCTGCGCAGAGGAGGCTACGCGGCCCCCCTGTACATCATGCAGTCCAATTGCGGCGTTGACAGTGTGGCTCACGCCAGGGACATCCCCATCACCATGGTCGAGTCCGGGCCAGCCAGTGGCTTTTGGGCCGCTGCCGAGCTGGGGCGCTTGATCGGTGAGCCCAACCTGCTGGGGCTCGACATCGGCGGTACCACGGCCAAATGCGCACTGATCCGCAACGGCCAGGTCGCAATCAAAACAGACTACTGGATCGAACGTGACCGCCAGAATGCCGGTTACCCCATCATGGTCCCCGTGGTTGACTTGGTGGAAATCGGCAACGGCGGCGGTTCCATCGCCTGGGTCGACGGGTTTGACAAGTTGCATGTCGGCCCGCAATCGGCGGGCGCCTTGCCCGGCCCGGCGGCCTACGGCAATGGTGGCACCGACATCACCACTACGGATGCCAACCTGGCATTGGGCCGTATCAACCCGGCGTATTTCTGCGGCGGTGAAGTGATGGCCGATCTACAGGCCGTGGCGGACGGCTTTAGCCTTCTCAGCGAACGCCTGGAACTGCCGGCCGATGAAATCGCCCGTGGCGTGGTGCGCCTGGCCAACAACAATATGGTCAATGCCCTGAAACTGGTGTCGCTCAGCCGTGGCCACGACCCTCGCGAGTTGACCCTGATGGCCTTTGGCGGTGGCGGCGCGCTGCATGCAGTCGCTTTGGCTCAAGAGTTGGGCGTCAAAAAAGTTATCGTTCCGCGGGGTGCCTCGGTGTTTTCAGCCTGGGGCATGACGCTGTCGGACTTGCGCCGCGATCTGTTTATCAACCGTTTTGTCGACACCACCCAGCCACAGGCACAGGCCCATACCCAGGCGTTTCTGAACGAACTCATGGCCTCGGCCCGTGAACAATTCATCGCCGAAGCGGTGCCCCCGGAGCGAGTCGACGTGAAGGTGCATTGCAAGCTGCGCTACCAGAACCAGGAACACTCGGTGGAAGTGCCGCTGGACGCTGACGAACAACTTGACCGCGACTGGGCACGTATCGAACACCGCTTTCACACCCTGTACGAGCAGCACTACACCTATTGCCTGGATGCCCCCGTCGAGATCGTCGGCTTCCATCTGGTCGCCACCGCTCAAATTGACAAGCTGGTTCCCGAAGCCCTTGCGGTGACCGGGCGCACGCTTGAAGCCGCACGCAAAGGCCATCGCGTCGTCGATTACGCCACCGATGGCATCCATGACGCGGCCATCTACGACTACGCCCTGCTGGAACCCCAGATGTGTTTCGACGGCCCCGCCATCGTTGAAGACGCCGGCACCACTGTGGTCGTTCACCCACACAACCGGGTGCACGTGGACCGCCTCGGCAACCTGCACATCACGATCAACGGCTGACGGGAGTTTCGCCATGCACACGCTCGATATCTTTACTCGCGACATCATTCAAAACTCGCTGCAAGCCATTGCTGACGAAATGTTCGTCGCCATGCGCAAAGCCGCCATGAGCCCGGTTATCTATGAGGTACTGGACATGGGCACCGGCATCACCGACGCCAACGGTGAGATCGCCAGCTCCGGCGCAGGTATTCCGGCCTTCGTCGGCGTGCTGGACAAGGCCGTCAAACAGATCCTGCTGCAACATCCCTGCCCCGGTGAAATCGAAGACGGCGATGTGTTCATCTGCAACGATCCCCATAGTGGCGCTGTAACCCACCTCAACGATGTGGTGCTGGCCATGCCAGTGTTTGCCGAGGGCAGGCGCGTGGCCTGGACCGCCAACATTGCCCACTGGAACGATGTGGGCGGCATGGTCCCCGGATCGATGTCGACCCAGGCGACCGATATCTTCCAGGAAGGCCTGCGCCTGTGCTCGGTCAAGTTGGTCAGCCGTGGCCAGGCGATTCGCTCGGTGTTACAGATCCTGCAGGCCAACACACGCATGCCTGACTTCATGGAGGGAGACCTGTGGGCTGGCGTGGCCGCCGTGCGCGGTGGAGCCTCGCGCCTGCGTGAGTTGACGGAAAAATACGGCACTGATTTGTTCTTGCTGGCGATGCAGGACTTCATGGACCTGGGCGAAAAGGTTTCTCGCAAAGCCTTGGCCGACTTACCGAACGTCAGTCTTTGCCTGGTTGAACCACAGGATGATGGCAGCCTGTTCACGGTGTCGGTGCAGATCCATGACCGCGAACTGACGATCGACCTGCGCGATAACCCTGACCAGTGCGCCGGCCCCACCAACCTGAGCCGGGATGGCGCGGTGGTCGCCGCCCAGATGGCATTCAAAGCCCTGACTGCCCCGCAAGGCATCACCAATGGCGGCACTTTCCGCCCGCTGACGGTGCTGACCCGCCCAGGTTCGCTGTTCGATGCCCTGCCGCCTGCTGCCGAAGGCTTCTACTTTGAAAACCTGATTCGGGTACACGATCTGATCCTGCGCTGCCTGGCCCAGCAGTTTCCCGATCGCTTGCCGGCCGGCAATTTTGCTTCGGTGTGCGCCACCATCATCGGCGGCCGCCATCCGGACACCGGTCGCGCCTTTACCCTGGTGGAGCCGGAAATCGGTGGTTGGGGCGCCGAGTCGGGGCGCGATGGCAACAATGCGGTCTACTCAGGCCTGCACGGGGAAACCTACAACTGCCCGGTGGAAGTCTGCGAAGCCCGCTACGGCCTGTATGTCGAGCGCATGGCGTTGAACGACGAATCGGGCGGGCACGGTCAGTACCGTGGCGGACGTGGCATCTGCATCGACTATCGCGTGCGTGCCGATGACAGTTTCCTGACCTGCGGCTACACCCGCTCAGTCGTCCCGCCCTGGAGCTTGCAACAAGGCCTGGACGGCACCCCCAACTACGTCGAAGTGCTGCGCAGCGACAACCCGCCGGAACGCTACGCCATGGCCAGCAGCATCCCCCTCAATGCCGGCGACCTGGTGCGGGTACGCACCGGCGCAGGCGGCGGCTATGGCCCGCCCGCGGCGCGCGACCCGGCGGCTGTGCGCGACGACTTGAAGAATGGCTACCTCGACGCGCAAACCGCCCGCGCCGTGTACGGCGTCATGCCCTGATCCGACCTGCCGCCACTCGGCGGCATTCCAAGCGTTCACCTACAACAATAAGAGAGAACCGTCATGCTGCAACATCCACTCTCGCGCTGCGGCGCTGCGTGTTCATTGGCAATGGCGTTGGGCAGCAGCCCTTCGGTCCAGGCCGAACAGTTCATTGGCTTTGGTCAACCGGGAATACCGGGGCGCTGGGCGCTGGAAACCTTCCCGGTGTTCAACCGCAACGCCGACGGCAACGTGCGTGCCGGCGGCAATACGGTCCTTGCCTATTTTTCCGAGACTGGCTTTACCGACACCACCCGCGACCAATTGCAGTTCTGGGTCGGTGCAGCACCCGGCTACGCCAGCACCAACGGCGCGAAGAACACCAGCCCATGGGGCATCGCATCGCCCAACCTGGGCTTCGCCTACTATTACAACGTGGTCGAACCGAGCACCGAATACGGAGCGTCGGACTACACCACGTTCTGGACCAACCCGACGCTGTCAATCGAGTTCCCCAACGGCAACAACGACGTCGCAGGGTATGGCGCCTTCGCCAACCGCTATGCAGTGAGCTTCAGCCTCGCCAACTACCTGCGCGTCGGAAAATTCGCCGCCACCTTCACTCCGGTGGGTATCCATTACGCCGCGCGCAACCGCAACAGCACGGATTTCGGCACCGGCGATCCCAAGCGCCTGCAAGGCGGTGTCAGCCTGTGGTTGGCCAACGTTGCCGCCGGTTATCTCGTCACGGATGACCTGTGGCTGGGGGTGCATCACGTCTACCACATCAACAATCGAACAGCCTCGGACTACGCCGAATCGCGGGTTGGCAAGATCGGACCGTCGATGACCTACACAGGGTTTTCCAAACAGGGGCTCTACGTGTCTGCAAATCTGAATTTCGACTACTACCACAGCGCCAACCTGGCCCATTCCAATGAACTGACCATGGCGCTGGTGAAGTTCTTCTAGCCCCAACTGTCCCCCTATTTGAGGAAAAGCCCTATGCACACCCCAACACCCACGCCCTCACCGCACGATGTACCGGTGACCGTACGCTGGCTGAACCCCATTGGTTGCTCGATGTTCGACGCACCGATCGCCGACTTGCTGCATGGCATCAAGCAGCCTTCGACACACATCGAGGTGGTGTCCTTCGACATGCAGCCCAGCCCCACACACTTGGAGTACCGGGCCTACGAGGCCATGACTTACGAGCGCACGGTACGCATCGCCCGCGATTGCGCTCAGCAAAATATCGATGCGCTGGTGATTGGCTGTTTCTACGATCCGGCGCTGGAGGATGCCAGGGAAATCTCCGGCAATTGCCTGGTCATCGCCCCTTGCCAGGCCAGCCTGCAGATCGCCGATCAACTCGCCAACCGTTATTCGATCATCGTCGGGCGAGACAAATGGATGGAGCAAATGCGCGAGCGCGTTCGCGGCTACGGCGCGGCGGATCGACTCGCCTCCATGCGCGCGCTGGGCATGGGCGTCGATGAGTTCCAGAAAGACCCGGCCCTCACCCGTCGCCGAATCATTGAACAGGCTTTTTTGGCCGTTGAGGAAGACGGTGCGGAGGCCATCATCCTTGGTTGCACGATTGAGTTTGGCTTTTTCGAACAGGTGCAGCGTGAGGTCGGCGTCCCCGTGATCGACCCGGTGGTCGCCGCGTTCAAGATGGCCGAGGCCATGGCGGGCATGAAGCAGCGCTTCGGCTGGAGCCCCAGCCGCGTCGGCAGTTGCGAGCCACCACCGGAAGCCGAAATCAAGGCCTTTGGCCTGTTTCAGGGTCCGGTGCCAATTGGTAACCGTGTGCAAGCCTAGCCCTTACTTGGAGTACTCCCTATGAGCGACGTCACGCCAATGCCCGCACAAGGCAACTACACCACCACTCGGCAAGTGGGCGATGTATTCAGAGACGTACCCCTGACCCGCGAGCACCTCAAGTGCTGCCTTGCCCTGTTCTTTGTGTTCGCCATTGAGGCGTGGGAGATGATGATTATCGTCTACACCGCGCCGCTGATCGCCCTGGATTTTTCCCTGGATGCGCTCGCCGTCGGACACCTGATCGGCGCCATGTTCATCGGCATGCTGTTGGGCTCGCTGGTCTGGGGCAAGCTGGCCGAACGTATCGGACGCAAGGGCGCGGTGGTCTGGAGCCTGGCCAGTTACGGCGTGATCTCGCTGGCAAGTGCGTTTGCCCCCGACTACGCCTCGCTTTACGCGTTAAGGCTGCTTTCGGGCGTGGCCGCAGTCGGCATGATGGTGGTGACGTTTGCTCACTATCAGGAACTATTGCCAGTACGCCATCGCGGCGCGCTGACCGTGTACCTGGCCTCGGGATGGCCAATCGGCATGCTGCTGGCGCTGGGCGCGACCGTATGGCTGATGCCCTATGGTTGGCGCACGATCATTGCGGTGAGTTCACTGGGTGGGCTGTGGGCATTAGTGGTGGCGCGCTGGGTGCCCGAGTCGCCGTACTGGCTGGCCAGCGCCAAGCGCCAACCGCAGGCGCGCGCGGTCATCACCCGATTAAGCCGCGGCACCGTGCAAATACCTGAGGATTGCTTGCTGCAAGTGGACCAAACGACGTTAGGGCGCCAGCGGGAGCTGTTTTCACCAGCGCTGTTCAGGATCAGTGCGTTGCAGATCCTGGTGAATTTTACGTTCTCCTGGGGTTACTGGGGCTTGCAGACCTGGTTGTGTTGGCGCTGACGCCGAATTGAACCAGTTGCCGATATGTCACTGACCCAGTCTGATTCCTCGAGAACCATTGCCAACGCTGGATTTCTGCTGCTTGGGGTGGGGCAGTCTTGCGCCAGCACGTGGGTCAGTTCTGTGTTGGCATCTACAGAAGGGCGTCAAATCGCGATCATCACCTATACAAATGCTGCATCCGAGGAAATTTCCCGCCGTCTTGAACACGATCCATTGGTGGTCGTATCAACTATCCACGCGTTCTCTTGGCGGATGATTCAAGGCTTTAATACCGACATTCGTGAGTGGCTTAGGGCCAAGCTCACGCAAGATATTGGCGAGCTTAATGAGAAGCTCGGAAAGGCTCGAGGGCAAAACAAGACATTTCTAGCAAATCAAGCATCAAGGGATAGCAAAGCTCGTCGTCTCGATTCCCTAGATGAGATATCGACATTCATTTACAGCCCTACTGGTGACAATCGCGGTAGGCAAGCCCTAAATCATAGCGAAGTCATTCAAATGGCCGCTGCTTTTATTCAGCAGCCTCCATTGCTGAACGTTATGGCGGATCTGCATCCGGTAATTTTGATTGATGAGAGCCAAGATACTTATGGGCCTCTCATGGACGCTTTTCTGCAAGCACAATCCCTCATCCCTGACCGTTTTTGTCTCGGGCTTCTCGGCGATACCATGCAGCGTATCTACAACGATGGGAAGGTGCGCTTGGAGGAAGCGATCCCTCGAGACTGGGCTGTGCCCGAAAAACGTATGAACCGTCGGTGCCCAACACGGGTCGTTAATCTGATTAACGTAATTCGTGCGAGCACAGACAGCCATCAGCAGAAGCCAAAGCCTGACGCTATAGAAGGCACGGTTCGAATGTTTTGCACCCAACAGTTACCAGGTCAAGGTTTCGAGTTGGAGGAAGACATCGCACAGCGCATGGCGGCCATCACCGGCGACGCTCAGTGGGCAACTGGTAAAGACGGAAGAAAATCTCTGATTCTTGAACACAAAATGGCCGGACGCCGAATGGGGTTCGAGGGTGTGTTCACACCGTTGTATGGAGTTGAGCACCTGCGAACGGGGCTACTGGATGGAACACTGCCAATCTTGAAACTGTTCTTCGAACGGGTAGCCCCTATTCTTCAAGCTGCCAAGACGAACAGTTTCAGTCTCATGGAGGCTGTGCGGCTTCAATCTCCGCTTCTCGATACTAAATCCATAAAAGACGCGCCCGACCAGTTAGCCTTGCTTGATAAAGCAGGATCAGCAACTGAGTCGTTGTGCGAACTATTCAATTCCCACGATCCCCTGATCGGTGAGGTGGCTCATGCTCTGTTCGAAACAGGCCTACTAGATCTCCCTGATCGCCTTGTGACAGCTCTATTGCTGGGCGCCACAACTGATGATCCTCCCGACACATCGGATCGTGATGCATTAGAAACACATGCATACCGGACTTTACTGGGGCGCCCTTACTCGGAAATGGCTGCGTTCGCTGGCTATACCGAGGGACTATCCCCTTTTGACACACATCAAGGTGTGAAGGGACTGGAGTTTCCAAGAGTCATGGTTATCCTCAATGACGAAGAGGCAGGTGGCTTCCTTTTCAGTTACGACAAGCTGTTGGGGGTCAAGCCTGCTTCAGACAGCGATGTAAAAAATCAACGCGAAGGCAAAGATGACTCTTTGGCACGCACTCGTCGCCTGCTGTACGTCACTTGCAGCCGGGCCGAAGAAAGTCTCGTCATTGTGGTTTACACCGCTCAGCCGGCGACGGCGAAACAGCGAGTGATTGAGGCAGGCTGGCTCCAGCCAGAGGAGATCGAAATCCTATGACCTCCTCTCGCAGCTAGTTGGCCGTTAAAAGAACTGGGGGTTATTTCCTCGCTATGGAGTGCGCCACCTTTTGGCTTGGCATGCTATTTATTCTCGGTAGGTTGAAACTCCCTGCCTAGAGCCTGCCAACACGTTTGGTATAGACCGTTAGGTAGTCTTTTTCCGGCTTGATTTTGCCTACAAAACCACGATCATTGAGCGCCTGACAAAGACGAGCATCAAGCTCCGAATTCGGCAACCGCACAGTACGTTTATCCCCCAACAACTCAGCATATCCACCGGAGAGCGAAGCCAACATCGACGAGGTCGTAGCCCAATCGACATGCAGTTTGAGAGCCTGATGCAATAGCTCCTGCTTTTCACGTTGCGGAAGACTGACATCGCACGCCCGCGACGCAATGATGCTTCTGCAATTCCGAGGCATGATGAAGTTCTCGGCATTAGCCCTGGCGCACACCAATGCAAGTTTCCCGACTACAGCCACGTGACCAGCCTCTTCTCGCTCAACCAAACCCTCCCACATCACGGCAATATCACCAATAGGGACAATGCGTGCGGCGCTGATTAAACCGACAGTCTTCGGATCGAGCTTTCGCAGGTCGACATAGTCACGGGCTTCAGCCCAGCACCTGATCAGATACGCCGCCTCTGCGGTAGGAGCATTGTTGACAATTTCCTCAAGAACTTGGCCATCGAAAAGCACGAAATGAGCCTGGGCCAGAAACGCCCATCGGTCAGCCGATATGTTCAGCCCTGCGAGAGACTCAGGGCCGACAGAGGTACTCCCGAAAATTTCATCGAGCGAGTCATCGTCAAGCTCCGAAGCCAGTAAATAAGCTTTCAGGTCATCCGCCTCATCTCTCGCATCATCCCAAAGCCGCTGAGCTTCACGGGCGTTCCTAGCAAGGAATGCTGTGAAGATGTCTCCGATACGATCCTGTTCTTCCTTGTCAATCGATTCAGATGGAGTCTCTGTTGGCCTTACAATGATGCGGATATAGTAGCTCCACGCAGCATTTGGAACGAAGGTAACACGGTCTAGTTCTAGAGCCTTCTCCCAAATGTTATCGGTGAACCCTTCCAAGTCATCAATCAAACATTCAGTGTGCTGGAACAAACTCTCCTGCACTTCTTGATCATCCTCTACTAAGCCGAGAATGAACCTTAGGGACTCAGTGTCTTCCTGGAGCTTACCTTGTTGCGTCATCAGCTCGAAGATGAAGTCTTCAGGAGCTATCTCAATCAATGAATCAATTCCTGCGAGACCCAACGCTCGAAGGCGCTTGCAAGAGACATCTCCCCTCTCGTCCGCAAACGTTTCAAGGATCAATGCCATCATCGGGAGACTCAGTTGCAAGCAGCCCCAGCCAATCAATTGCGTCAGCGTACTCGCACCGACCTCTGCGGAGAGATTATTGAAGCGAACAGGCTCGCGGCGAAGCCACGCCCAGCCATCGATGTTCGAGGCCATACCTGCGATCAGGTGGTTAACAACTGTGAGACTGGCAATAACTTCAAGCAACGGCTGCCGATGAGCCATAGCCTCAAGGTGTTGTTGAGACAACGCGTCCATGATCCCGCACACCAAAGCCTGTCGAGCGTCAGCCTCCTTGAATCGCTCAGTGCTCAGAATCACGGTGAACAACTCGGGGGCGAGTGCATACACAGCGCGAACGAGCGGTAACCTAGCATCCCCTGCAAGAATGATAGATACAGCCTCAGCCAATCGGCCCGCATTCTGATGACCGCTTTGCAGGATGACGTCCAGCTTTTGCGTTCTTGTGTCGGACAGCTCAGTCAGTGGCGCCGATAGTGAGAGTTGAACAATTAGGTCAGAGATAATGCCTTTGCCATCCCCGAGAGCATCATGCTCCAATTTGCCAGCCACTCGCTCAGGATTCCGGACTGGCGATGCGACGTCGAGAGTGGCACGTCGCCTGAGTGCGAGAATCAGATTCTGATCGTCGCGAGTCAGCGAGCCTTCGTAGAAAAATCCAAGGTAATCTGTGTAGTCGGTGTCGAGATAGCCAGCGCGCATTAGGTAAACGACGATATCCATTCCTTGCAGCCGCTGGTCAATGATTGCTCCATAATCACCACGGGCGGCTTCACGGAACGAAATCGTCTTGATCTCGGTGAGCTTCCTCTCTGCCGCCCCAATGGCCTCATCCATCGACTTCATGGACTGATGAATCCATGCGAGACGAGTACGATAGGATGCCCGTGTAAGCGCATCATTTGGACGAACAATATTTCCAACTGGGTGGTGATGCGTCCACTGTGAAAAAAGGGTGCCTTTGAGTTGCTCAGCCTCAGATATTTTATTGAAGACCTCGTCCTGTAGAAATTCGTTGAGGCTTACCCGCTCAGAACCGTCTACTAGAACGTAATTTGCACCGTCTATTCCGCTCGCCCTCAGCACCTCGAACCAGACACTTAACCTAAGATCGATTACGCGCTCTTCACCGTGTTTCTCACGCTGGGACTTTTCTTCGATTAATCGTTCGAGCTCAGCGAGTGCCTGCGATGGTTGGTTAGCCCAAGCAGACAACCCCGTGAGCAAGCCGTACACCTTCCCTCTCCGCTTAACCAGCTCTGCAAATTCTTCTGGATAGAGGTTCCTGAGCACCACGATGGCAAACAACTTGTTTTGATCCAGCTTGAGGCCACCCTGGGACAGCAGGCTCGCAAAAATGTCGTACTCATTGACGATGTTCTTTATCAGCCGCATCTCATCTATGTAATAGCAGACGGTCTCCACGAGAATTGGGTCAAGATCAGTACCCAGCTTTTTGCCATCAACAGCCCGAGTCATCATGAGCTCTTGAAGCTTCTCCCTTGAGTTTTCAGAATTGACGACAGGGATCACCGGGATAATCAGATCAAAAAATTTCGTCTTGTCGGTGACGGTAAACAGCTCATCACGAATAGCGTAAATGAAGTGAACAGGTCGAGTAATTTGCGGCGAGTGCCGGATAGTGAAGTTGATCTCGCGCAAGCGAAAAAATATTTCCTGAGTTCCGAAACGATCCAGATCCTCAATCACCACGACGCGGACATCGCTTCGTTCAAAGCAATAGATAATTTCATCTACGTTCTTGTGGAGTACGGATCCGTGATTCACGGCCTCTAGCTTTCCACCTTTTAAGGTTAAGCCGTCGATACTGAACATAGATAGAAATTTGAGTCCCGAATAGAGAAGATACAAACCACCCAGCCCTGTTACCGAGACTGCCAGCCAACCCGGGATCATTAACAGGCTCGTCAGCAACCAAGCAGGATCTAACGCAGGTACCTCCTTCAATGTAGGGACATAAAGCCGCAGGCACGCAATGAGCATTACTCCCCAAAAAATCGTGCGCCTAGCGATGCTACGCCCTGATGTCTGGACAATTCGCTTGAGCCTGGTTTTGGGTACGCGTGCAGTTGGCACGGCGTAAAGGAGCTGCTGGACAATCGTTTCCTCGATCCTTGCGATCAAATCGCTTGAGGTATTACTCTCGCCGGAATCCTGTACTGACTGGGAGCTTCTGGCTGAAGTCTCAGAGCGTTCAGCGTCCGAAACCGTCAACGGTGGAGGTGCATCTTTGCTGAAGGTTGCGAGTGAAACATAAGCCGTTTGAAATTCTGGATGCCGCTCAAAAAAGGTCTTCAGGACACTGCTCTTACCTGCCCCATATCCACCGGTAAGTGCGATGTTCAGAACCTCATCCTTTCCCAGTGCGCCAAGCAATTCGCGCTCATAGCGATCAAAGTGGTCACTATCGATGAGGACTGGTGTGAGTGGCTCAAAAGACCCTGGCGACGAAGACGCGGAGCACAAAGATTGGAAGATGCGGATCCCTTCTTTAGCAGCAACCAAAAAAGCGGAATATTTTAGTTTGATACTGGCGGACAGTCCCTGCGACATTGGTAATCCTGGCTTTAGACATCCATGCCTTTAGGCTTGGGTATCTGCAAAGTAATTGAGCACCAGCTAGGCCAGCGCCATCTTCTATAGCGGCTATATGCCATAATTAGCACGCTTTGAGCCAGCAATGCTTTACACGCCTAGATATTCAGCATTCTCGCGACCACACTGATGACAGTTGTTCGCCCAGCTTTGCTCAAGGACGACATCAAAGCCACGGCTCGCATAGGGCAGTTGAATGAAACAGCCTCAGTTCGACTTTGACCTCAAACGCGTCTCCCGCGAAAACTACATAACAGGCAAAGCCGCGATCAATTTCCCCTATCCAGGAAGCACCACGGGTGGGTGGCATTTCCTTTCCTATTTTGATCGGGAATCCGGCGAGACCAAAGTGTCATTGGCAGGCATCCATTATCCTGACACCGCAGCCTACTTTGGTGACCTTGGCATCATCGACGTGACCGATGAGCTAGCAAAGCGTGGATGGTCTGTGGAGGGCCGACGTCTGTTCATGGCCGATCACTACCGAGCCGCTGCGGACATGATCTTTAGATGGGCATTGAGTGAGTCTAATCACTGCAACGTAGAGATCGATGATTGGTTCCCCTCTCGTGCGGAAAGACAGCGACTGCTAGAGACTCTAGATACAGCAAGGTCAAAGCTTTCCGAGGTTGGCCGATGGCAAAAAGTGGAAGCGTGGCTGCGTACGCAAACCTTGAGCTAGGGTAGTCGGTAGTCTAGATCGCAACAGAGCAAGCACCGAGATGGGTTCTGGGCTGGAGTATCCAGCGCACGAGCACCGGGAGCCCACTCATGTCTTTAGCCCGACATCACCTTGGCATTACAGGTCGTTGACAACACTACATATGGTGATTATGTCTGCAATAGCAGCACATCATATGGTGTAAAAAGCTATGAACCGTGAAAGCATTCAGCAAGCAGCCCATCGTCTTATAAGGAAATTTGGGACAACCAAGAACGCCTATGGCCAAACCGACACCTGACGCCATTTCAGATGCTGGCACCTGAAGTTGCGGCCCATATTTTAGGACTTGATTACCAGCTCCTTCCTGACCTGGGTTCTCCACTGTTCGGGCGAGAGGGAGAGCGCTTCAAGGCTGCTGGCTTAATGAATCGCTCGATTCGACGCATAGCAGTTTCCACCGAATTCCCGATGAATGTAATTCGGTTCACTGGCGCACATGAGGTCGGTCACTTTGTGCTTCACGAAGATGAGGTGATGCATCGTGATAAGCCTTTGGACGGATCGGCACGAGGACAAAGTCGTCCTCCCAAGGAAAGGGAGGCTGATTACTTTGCGGCGTGTTTTTTGATACCAGCCCGACTTCTACTGGATGCTTTTGCTGCTCAATTTCAAATGAAGGGCCCCTTCCCCTTCACCGATACCACCTGTTACCACCTCAACCCTTCAGATCCATGGTCGCTTCTGAACGCAGAAAGGGATTCGCTTGATCGAGAGATTTCGCTGGCAAGGTGTGCCCGGTTCAATAACCGTAATTTGATTCCACTTTCGGTTCAATTTGGGGTTTCGGATATTGCGATGGCGATTCGAATCAAGGAGCTTCAGCTAGTACGCTGGCCTTAGCATCTATCCCCCTTGATGCTCTAGTGCCGATGTTCAGTGGTGCGTCGGCCAAAACAAGTCCCTGGTTGGTGGGGTTTCAACGAAATCGATGGATGTACTGAGTTCGTCTTGCATGTGCTCGAAGACTTTGTCGAGACGCGGATGAGCTTTCGATTCTCGCAGTGCATTCACTAACTCCAGAAGCTCTCGCCCTTGGGCTAGCGGCATCTGGATATCGCAGTACACCGTGTCATCGTCTTGTCCCATGCCCTCACCCGCTCAGTCTTTTTTAGATTTATTTCTTGCGGCCCTATGCTGCTCCAGGTGTCCCATCTCTGCTTCCCAACTCGCCAGGAATTTATCCCAGCCTGAGGCGTAAGGCCCATCGACCAACCTGGTCGACCCGACGCTTGCCTGGTAGAAACGCTCTCTCCAGGGTTGCGGAATAGTCTGCTCCAAAATGATGATGATTCCGGAGTTATGGCGCACCACCGAGACAGAGTTACGAACCTCAGTGAGCTCCAGTAGCCTATCGTTACAGGGGGTGTCGTTTGGCTCTTGGTCGTCGAGATCATCAAGGATGGCAAGAAGATGGGATGCGTTGGGATCACCAGGACGGAGGCTGGCAAGTGCCCACAGAGTCCTTCGCCTAGCGCCCTCAAGCTGACGGAGTTCATCGTGGGTCATTTCAGCCGCATCCTTGTTGATTTGATATCGGACAGTAGCTATGGCGTGCCGCCTGCGGCGGGTGGCTGGCGTGAACCGAGCCGTGGCAAGCCACGTCTCGACCCTCCGGGCTTTCATCCAGCACGCCTGCGCGCTCCGCTTGCCTGCTGAACTGCACGGTAAGAATAGTCCTGCGCAGCAAGACATGATTCTGACTGCGCTCTCTAGCGAGGGGGCAAGCGTGGCGCATACCCCACCCACTGCCATCCTTTTTTATTTATAAAACTTACTGAAGCGGCTCGAAAGAGTTGCTGGCTCAATGGTTTCCCAGCTTTCTGGATCCGCCGTAACGCTGAACATTAGCCAAGCCCGCCACAGAAAAAAAGCAGCGACCATAGTCGCTTCAATTGTCGCAAATACAGTGGTGTTGTACATGTAATTCGGGTCATCTTTGCCAAACAGCATCAGCACTGGAAATATCGATGCAAACCAGCCTGCAACGAATGTCAGACAAAAAGCTATAGCAGCCGTAAATGCCATAAAAATAGGAACTTGATATCTATAGTGAGTCGCGAACATTTTTTCGCCGCTCTCTTTCTGAAGTCCATATATAAAGCCGTCGTTTTCTTCTTTTTTTCTTTTATTTTTAAAAACGCCGTACAACGTCACATTTTCGCCAGCCTCAAGTTCGTCATAAAGCTTATTCGTCAGCTGTAGTTTTGGTATCACGGCCCCATTAATACTGACATTAGCCTTATAACCGCCACTTATACGATCCGTATGCCGAACGTAATCGACTTTCCCAGAAAACTTCACGCAATCAAATTTCATTACTACCTATCCCTGCCTTCGGTCAAAAAATCGCATTCGGTTCATGCCAGGAAGCCTTCGATCATGGTTGCAGGTAGGCATGCGGAGGCTATCCAATGCACGCTCTATGGAGCGGCTCGCATCAAGGCCACCGAGCCATGTCCCACCACCCGCTCTCCTGATCAAACCATCGCTCCTGACACCGTGACGCCTTGATCGACGACCGCCTGACAAACCTAATGCCACGATAATATCACTATGGTCTGTTTATCGAAACACGCTTGCCGTGGCTCTATCCTCAGTTTTGAGGATCCGACTCATGCATCTGAAAGAAGCGCTGGCAGGAGCATTGCGTGGAGCTCGTGCTCATCAGGGTTTAAATTACGAAGAGTTGGCGGGAGCAACGCACAGAACGTACGTTGGGAAGCTTGAGCAGGCCCGAGCGAATGCGACGCTGGAGAAACTGGATGAGATCTCTGACTACCTAGGCCTCGACCTTTTGACTATGGTCACTCTCGTCGTTGCTGCGCAGGGTGAAGAACTCCCGTCAGAGGCTTTACAGCGTACTGCCTTGCGTGTCAGGGAATTCGAGATGTCTGGAGGGTGGCAGTTGGTGGAGGAGCAATTCAGTGATGGAAAGCTCATCAAGCGCTCCCAGGGTAAGCCTAAGCAGCCGCTTAATGCGGATTACGTTCGAGCCCTGAAAGCGCAAGGTTTCGACAGAAAAACAATCGCTGAAAAACTCGGCATTGCCAGAAGCACAGTCCAAAAATATTGGAATACATAAGTCTGCAGAACATCAGCAATCCTTCAGTCTGAGCAAATCGCGGTTTATGGCGCGCCCTATCGGGTCGGCTGTCGTAAACCATGCCATGGCTGACGCCAAGTCATGGCCCTCTGGGCTTCCATCCTCGCGTCTCCGGCCTTACTGGCCTGCGCGCTCCGCTTGCTCTGGTCATTTTCATCGACGGAAGAAATTCGGTATACCTCAGCCCTGCGCAATAGAGTGCAGTCATCCTGTCCGTCCAGATTTCTGTTGGAAGGTGCAGTCGCGGGGTGGACAATACGGGTTTGGTCACTTGATAGATGGCCACTGAGGAAGGAACCCGCGCATGAGTCAGAAAGTCCTGAGGCTTCCCCGGAACGAGGTCGGTCGCGACTTCGTTATCGGTGACATTCACTTCAAGTCGATTGATCTCTCCAAAGGATTGATGAAGCTCGGTTTCGACAAAACTATCGACCGAGTCATTGGGGTGGGTGATCTCATAGATCGCGGGCCTGGAGTCCTCGACGGTCTGAAGCTTCTTGGTGAGCCGTGGTTCTTCACCGTTCAAGGTAACCATGAGCAGATGCTTATCAACGCTTACAGGGAAAACCCCAGCGCTCGTTATGTAGCTCATGGTGCAGGCTGGTGGTCGACCATCGCTGACGAATCGAAAGAGATGGTCATTGGGAAGCTCGAGAGCCTTCCCACAGTCATAGAAATCGAATCCCCTCGCGGTTTGGTTGGCGTTGTTCATGCTGATGTCCCTGCTGGGATGTCATGGGTCGAATTCACTCGAGACATATCAGTCCCTGCTGTAGAAGAGATCGCGCTATGGGGGCGCGAGCGGATCAAAAAGCATCATCGTGAAGGTGTCAAAGGGGTCTGGCGTGTGTGCACGGGGCACACCTGGATTCCGGAGCCTGTTCGGCTAGGGAACGTTCTTGCACTGGATTGCACCGGAGGGGGTGAAGGGCCACTAGCTGTCTATTGCGTTCAGGCGGACACGATTTATGTGGAGGGGCGCCCCGTGTCTCTTGACCAGTCGGAGGCTGTTACCGAGCTATTGGACGAACTTGAGCAGGCTTTAGGTCATCTTAAGGCCACCACCAACACTAACAAGCTAATTGAGTCACAACGCTTGAGCCATGAGGCCGACGAGTTAGCTCGTCGAGTGAACACTACCTGGCTGACTTTGCGTTCGGAAATTGGTGAGTCTCAGAAGTTGCTTAATGCGCTTCACGGACTCAGCTTGCTCACCGGCGAACGAAGGTTAGCTAAGCTCGAAGAGCTGAAATTCAAGCATGCCGGCACCCAGATTGAGGGATTGCTGTCGAGGCTTCTTGATTGAGGGTTGAGTACCAGTAACCTTGGGGATCTAAGAGAAATGATGGCCGAATCTGTGCGAGTAGTTCGTAAATGAAGCATGTGAGACTAATACGACATGGAGAAAGCGCTGCGAACGCGGGCGAAGCCACTTCAGATCACGCGACCATTACTCTCACTCCGAGAGGAGTTGAGCAAGCGCAGCTGGTGGCATTGTCGTTCAACCATGCTCCGGCTCTGATCGTTGCCTCGCCTTTCACCCGAGCGCACTCAACCGCTATGGCGACAGCAGCGGTGTTTCCTCATATCCCTTTTGAAACGTGGCCCATCCAAGAATTCACTTACCTTGAACCCGCGCGGTGCACTGGCACAACCGTCGCTGATCGGCGCGAATGGGTGGAGGCGTATTGGGCCAAAGCAGATCCTGGTTTCATGGATGGTGAAGGCGCTGAGTCATTTCTAGCTTTCATAGCTAGAGCTCAGTCTTTCCTGGAGCGTCTTGCTGAACATCCCGCTCAAGACATCGTAGCGTTTTCGCATGGTCAGGTTATCAACGCTGTAGCCTGGCTGATTGAGCGCAAGCCGCTCGGCATTGACGGCGGAGCTATGGTGGACTGGCATGAGTATGAGATCGCGAACCACGTGCCCAACTGTGGTGGTTACGTGCTATCGAAAGATGCCGACGAAGCCGGTTGGAGAGTAAGCCGGTCAGCCCCCGAGGAGCCACAAATGGATGACGCTTGGCGTGTGCCGGGCAGAGCCTATCAAATCGCTCGTGATCCTGAGCGCCGGCTCATCGAAGAGCGAGCCGAGGCTCTCTCAGTCGCAGGCTATCCGCTGCCAGGTGATGATCCGGCTATGTACGCTGAGCAAAGGCTGAAAGCTGCCAGAGCGGCTGCTCGTTCATCCCAGGTAGGTAGCGTTAGCGAGAACACTGCGGCTGAGCTCTCAGCGAGAGAGGTATGCCAGTTATTGCGAGAGGTCACCTTCGAGCGACGGACGATTACCAAGGTGAGTCAGGCGTCTTGGGATGAGATTTATGCGGGCCATTTCGCGGTGAGCGTCGATGGGTGGCGGCTATCGATCTACAACGACTGTGACACGCTCGAATACTGCGAAGAGTGCATCAGCCCTGATGGGCGGCGCTGGTCGTTTAACTCTGGGGATCGATTTGGCACTGATCCGGTTGCACTGCTCAGTACATGGGAGCATCAGATGCTTGAGCGTATTCTGAAGGCGCTCTAGGGAGCCAAGGTCAAGCGTGCCTCTACGAGGACGGCTGTCGCGAACCAAGCCTCGCCGTTGCCGAGTCTTGGCCCTGTGGGCCTCCATCCTCCCGCCTACGCGCTCCGCTTGCTAATGACCCCACGTCACCCCTCCACAAGATTTGTGGCCCAATAGCCTCGTCGTACTTCGGACGTGCTGCTTGGATGGAAGTGAGTTGTGCATACCAGCCCTCGCCCTTGCAACCCAATATGGACAGTTCTAAAGGTGAAGGCGATAAACGTAAAAACGGAGCCCCCCTGTCGAAACGTCCTTTTCCTTACTCAGCGCCGAAAGAGACGGTCTAGAACCAGCAGCGCTACTGCACCAATCGCGATTGCAGCAACTGGTTTCTCTTTGACGAACGTAGATACGCTGTCCAGCGCATCGCCATAGGTTTGGGTCAGCTGACCAGCAGCTTGACGTCCAGCACCTTCAGCTTCCAACTTCGAATCACCAAACAATTTTCCGACTGCGCTCTGCGCTTTGCCGGCAACCTTTTCTACAACGCCTTCAACTTGTTCGCTCTTCATGATTCACCAAACCTTCGTGTGTGATTGAGTAACCCAGAAAAACCTGGGCTTGAAGCAACCTGCATAGAGTTAGGGGAACGGGCGTAATGATTAGTTCAAAGTTGATGAGCCTAAGGATTTGTCCGCAAGACACCTCACCATTTCTTGTGCTGCGCTATGCTGAGCGGCCCTGAAGGAGATCACGCCAATGTCAAAGGAATACTCGTTGTCAGATGTGCTGGAAAGGATGTACGAAAACCAGCTCGCTCTCGAAGCTGCACTCATGGAATTGACCCTCCATGTGGAGGCTCACGGACATGCGGATGTAGGAAACAACGTCCGTGGCGCCCTTGAAACCATTGGCGAAAACGCCGGACATATCAAGCAAGGTCTAGCCCGGCTCAAAAAACTCCCATGAGGCAGCCGCTTTTTGATTTTGATCTCAAACGTGTCTCACGCGAGCACTACATAACCGGGAAAGCTGCGATAAATTTTCCTCATCCGAGAAGCACAACTGGTGGGTGGCACTTTTTGTCGTACTTCGACCGAGAAGCAGGAGTGGCGAAGGTGTCGCTTGCAGGCATCCATTATCCAGATACCACTGACTTTTTTGGCGATGCGGGCGTAACTGACCAACTGTTTCACCGTGGTCGGTCGGCAGATGGGCGAAAACTATTTATGGCTGATCACTACCGAGCAGTAGCCGACATGATTGCGAGATGGGCGCTGAGCGAGTCCAAGCACTGCAATATTGAATTGGCTGAGTGGTTTCCGTCAGCAGGCGATAAGCAACGATTGCTTAGTCTCGTGGATACTGGGAAGTCAAAGCTTCAAGAAATAGGAAAACTGGAAAAGGTGGAGCTTTGGCTCAGCTCGCAGTAACGTCAATGGAGCAATAGGAATGCAGCCCGCACAGGGCGAGCACAACGAGGGCAATGGATATGCGCAAAAAATCTCAACCGTGGCTTGTCCCGCTTCTAATTCTTATCGCTGTCTTATGGGCAATGGGCACGAAAGACACACCTCCAAGCCCAGCTAAACCAAACCCACCTCCTCCCGTTAATACCCTGGTGTCAGCTCCCCTTCCTGAGACCCAGCCTCTCCAAACCCAACTGATCAATCAATATGTGAACGCTGATAAGCTGAACATCCGGAGTCAGCCTGCTGGAAAGGTGATTGCTTCCATGAAACGGGGTGAAAAGGTGCAGGTGTTTGAAAGGAAAGATGATTGGGTTCGGATAAGCGCCGATGGGCAACCGGCTAAATGGCTGTCATCTAAAAGCCTCTGCGATGCGGTGAATTGCTACGTAATCTCCAGGCCGGAAACAACTCGCCCTGCACGCCTTTCACCTCCGCCGACACCTAGGCAAACCCCGAGCTACGGATCTTCCTGCCCTTGTTCATCTGGAACAGTCTGCATAGGGCCACGGGGCGGTAGGTACTGCATTACCTCAGGTGGGAACAAGCGCTACGGTGTTTAACCGAAGGTCGCATCCTTCGCGACAACCCCTGGATCCAGTCGATGTTCTAATGTCTCAGGTAGATTTTACTTCCACATTAGACGCGTGGCCTTACTGCCATAAGCGCTATTGATTGAGCCTTGATCGAAGGCAGCACATCCTGAGGAAGCTAGGGCGTTAAGCCCTAGCAGATCTCACTTTTTCTTTTTTGCAGGTTTCTCTGCCTTGTCTGATTTCTTCGCCTTTTCTGGCTTGCTATCAGCTTTCTTTACAGATTTCTTCGGTTCGGAGTCTTTTTTCTTGTCTTTCTTTTCGGAAGACTTTGAAAGAGCCGATGCCGCTGCAGATTTTTTTGCTGATGAGGACTTTTTGTCTTTAAAGTCCTTGCTGGCTTTCGAAGTTTCACCTTTGCTTTTCTTGTCGTCTTTAGCCACGTTGACCACCTCTCAGAGTATGCCGTTGTTGGCAAAATGCCTGTGCAATTCTTCACAAGCTAATCATTAGGTGAGCGCGTTCACGGGCGGTTCAAATTTTTATTGCGTTGAAATAGACAGGCCGATTTGGTCACGTCTTTCCTGATCAACGTTTTCAACAGCCCTATACTAGGATAGTACGACGCGACGGCGAGCAATCCGTCCTGGTTTGCAGCAGAAGTGGCATGAACACCGCCCTCTCCCGCCAAGCATATGGCGTCCGGAATGGCAATTGCGGTCGTCAGTGGTCTACCAACCGTCAGATCGCCCAAGGCGAAGCTCACGTCTATAGCTACTTGGCTGGACGCATGGGCTGAGGAAACGTCACACGGATTCAAAAAGCCATGTTGTCGGCCCCGACCACCATTCTCCTTAGAACACCCGAATCGTCCAGAAATAATGAACGCGTCGCTGCCTCAAGTCTCAGAACTGTATGCGGGCATGCGGGCCGTCATGACGATGAGAGAGCTATTCGAGAAGATGATGAGATTCCCGATGGGGATCGCGCCGCACCCGGCCCTGCGGATGTCGAACGAATGCCAACTGCTAGGTAACGATTTACTCGCATGCTCCTAACAATATACCCACAGCGCCAACTCTAATGAATCTGGAGGATTCCCATGCGACCTCAAACAACTTTTATATTCGACCTTGATGGCACGCTGACCGACAGCGTGTACCAGAACGTAGCCGCATGGAAAGAGGCACTCGATTCCGAGAATATCCCGCTGGCTATGTGGCGTATTCATCGGAAGATTGGTATGAGCGGAGGGCTGATGTTAAAAACCTTGTCCCGTGAAACGGGTGTAGAAATTACTGATGAGCAAGGAAGAATCTTAAGTAAAAAGCATGCGGCTGCGTATGAGGCCCTCAAAAGCCAAATAACGGCACTCCCAGGTTCAGTCGAGCTACTAAAGACGCTCACCCACGAAAATATACAGTGGTGCATCGCAACCAGTGGTGGCGTTTCTACAGCCAAGATCAATTTAAAGGCGCTGGGTTTAGACATTAACGAAATTAATATAATCACCCGCGACGATGTCAAATATGGAAAGCCTGATCCAGATCTTTTCCTTGCCGCAGCGCAAAAGCTCAAGGTACCCATTGAGGACTGCTTAGTGGTTGGAGACGCCATATGGGACATGCTTGCAGCAAGGCGGTGCAAAGCGACAGGTGTGGGCTTGCTCTCAGGCGGCTACGATATTAGCGAGCTAGAAAGAGCGGGAGCCCTGAGGGTGTACGAGGATCCTCAAGACCTATTGCAACATTTAGAGGAAATAGCATCCCGACCTTGATTTCCGACAATCACTTTCAGGGCTTTTTATCAGCGGATTGATGCGTTTTCGCCGATAACCTTTCAATGCTCTGGGGGGGTTGCAGCCCCCAGCGCCGTACTGGAACTCACTTCACTTGCGCAGGTGAAGTAGGCTCGACAACGGTAACCAGTAGCCCTTCAGGACTTTGGATGCAGGGCAGGAAACCTTCAGTTCGCCGCGTATCTAGCCAGCCCCTGACTTTAAGCACATCGAAAATCTGCCCTTGATCCATCAACGCGAGAATCAGCTCGTCTGAGATTCGATACCGACCGCACACCGGACAGTCACGCTCTTCCCACGGGCCGTCGCACATAACGCGTTGTGCAACTCCCACACAAATCAGGCAATTCATCTCGATCACCATTTTATTGTTGTAGTTATCTCTGGCCCAGGATGTTCACTCCTACCTGGGCCGCCTAGCTGCCCTACTTATTCTCGTCAGACTTTCCTTCCTGCATTTGGACAGAAGACTTGGTGCCACTGGAATTGTCTTTCGTGGCGTTATCCGCGTTGTCAAAGCATCCATGAAGCATGAATACACTGCATAGACATAAGCACATAGATAGCTTTTTCATGATCATTCTCCTGCTAGCTGTTGAATCTTTTCTACTGAAGAGGCCGGCCCAAAGGGAGCCGGCGAAGCCGGAGGTTGGCGTTTAAGCTGCTGGCTTGAGTACAACCTTCGTCCAGCCATCGTCACGTGCGTCGAAGTGCTTATAGGCATCTGGGCCCTCGGCAAGCTTGAGGCGGTGGGAGATGATCTGAGAAGGTTTTGCTCGGCCATGGTGGATTAGCTCAGCCAGGCGACGGTTGTAGACTTTGACGTTGGCTTGGCCCGTTCGAATCTGCTGCCCCTTGAACCAGAAAGCGCCGAAATCGAAAGCCATCTTGCCTTCCTTAGCCAGCTCATTTTTGGCTCCTGGGTCTTGCGGTACGAACACACCTACGACGCCGATGCCTCCGGTCGCTTTGGTCGAAGCGACAAGGTTGTTCATGGTCAGGTGATTAGCTTCATGACCATGGCGGTCGCAGCACTGATAACCCACGCACTCGCAACCGCGATCAGTGCCCTTGCCATGGGTCAAGTTCAAGATCTGATCCACCGCCTCTTTCTCAAGCGAGTTGATGGGCGTAGCGCCCATTTGAGCAGCAAGCTTCAAGCGGTCAGGATGATTATCGACTACGAACACCTGAGAGGCACCCTTGATCATGGCCGAGTGGGCAGCCATCAAACCAACTGGGCCGGCGCCGTAGATGGCAATACTTTCCCCGGGAAGGAGGCCTGCCAACTCGGTTGCATGCCAACCAGTCGGGAAGATGTCGGAGAGCATGACGTAATCTTCTTCACGTTCTTGCGCGTCCTCGGGCAACACCAGGCAGTTGAAGTCTGCATAAGGCACTCGAAGTAGTTCAGCCTGCCCCCCCTGATATGGGCCCATGTCAGCGAACCCGTAGGCCGCACCCGCGTTGCCTGGGTTAGCGGTCAGGCAAAACCCCGTCAGGCCTTTTTCACAGTTTTCGCAAAAGCCGCAGCCGATGTTGAATGGCAGGCATACCCGATCTCCTACCTTGACCCGATCTACGCCGGAGCCTACTTCGATGACCTCGCCCAGATTCTCATGGCCAAACACTCTGCCCGTTTCAAAAGAAGTACGGCCTTCGTACATGTGCAGATCAGATCCGCAGATGTTTGTGGCAGTCACTCGCACCAGAACGTCGGTAGGTTTTTCGATTTTGGCGTCCGGCACATTTTGCATACTAACGTCACGAGGGCCGTTGTAAACGATGGCTTTCATTGCATTCTCCCAGAAGCAAGACGAAAGGGAATTTTCGTCAGCACATGTTTAATCTGTCTGATAGAACGAATCGTATGTTCAAGAAATCCCCCTCAAGTCTGACGAGTGGTTAATCAAAGTACAGAATAAATCAATCTAAAATTGGGGCACCTGGGGTAAGGGGGCACGCGCATTGCGAGCCCCCTTGCCCAACACTTAAGATTTGACCGGTGTGCCAGGCTCTATGTCATACGCTTTCTGAACCAGTTCAGCGCGCTTACCCAATCCTTCATTGCTCTTGCGAGTCCAAGCTGAATCCATCTGCTTGCGCTGCTGGTCAATAATTTCTTTAGGCTCAACATTTCGGTAAGTATCGATGGTGCCGGTTATCACGCCGATGGTCGTTTCAAAGACCGGCTCCGGATCATATTGTTCGTGAGGGAACGCCAGTGTGCTGTAGTCGAAAAGGCGCTGGGACGGGTCGTCCTGCCAAGTCTTCCATGTCTCGAACATTCGGTCATTGAACCCGGTAAGAAAGGGCCCTGGGTTTACCGTAGCCACCTCGATGCCGAACTCCTTGAGCTCGAGACTCATGGCCTCCGCGATAGCCTCCACCGCGTGTTTGGATGACGAATAAGCACCGGCAAAGGGGTCAGCGGTGAGGCCTGCAACCGACGACATGAAAATAATCTTGCCCTTCTTCTTCACAGCCATTTTTTTCGCAATGAGCTGAGTCAGCATCAACGGCCCGATCACATTAACCTCATACTGACGGCGCAGATTCTCAGCTGGAATGTCGACAGTCGCTCCGCCTTCCGAAATGCCCGCGTTATTCAACAATACGTCGACGTCCCACTCAGCAGCTTTCAATCTATCGCCTTCGTGAGAGACATCGAGCTTCTCTATTCGGAGGCTAACGCCACGCTTCCTGGCTTCCTGCTCAAGGACGTGTACCTGCGCCACGATCTCCACACCAGCGATAACGTCCAGACCTTGCTTGGCCAGTCTGAGGGCTACTTCGAAACCGAATCCCGTACCTGCACCTGTAATTAGAACGGCCATAATTTTCTCCTGGAGAGTGATATCAAACACGCGGCTGGACGAAGGACACTTCGTTTGCACATGAGGTATCTGTCCGGTAGTGAGGCACGCGCGTTCAAATCTTAGGTTCCTGGTCTGACGAATGGTGACGAATCCCGCCCTGCAAAAAATCTGAATCATTCGCCAATTTGCTCCTCTCTCTTTTAAACCGCCAAGAGGTTGAAGGAGTGATCTTGAGTTATCTGGATTGGGTGCAGTGGCCAGCTATGGCAGTGACAGTTATCGCGGCGTGGCTTATCGGCTCTCAACGCCCCGCGAGAAGAATGGCGGGGTTCTTCTGCTTCACTTTGAGTAATGTTCTTTGGGTCATTTGGGGTGCTTACGCTGGGGCCTACGCATTGATCGTACTGCAGGTCTGCCTCTGTTCGATGAACCTGCGCGGCTTTAAAAAGAACTTTCAGAACCAGTAATGGGGATTCATCCTGAGGTCTGCCTTCCGCGTTGATTTTTCCTGAACCCGCGTGCGTTCATGCCTAGCAGAATGCACTCAAGCACGATTAATCCAAAAGCATTTGTGTGCCATCCCCATACAACCCATAACGCATTGCTGAGGATGAACCCCCAAAAGGCAATCATGCGTCGGCGCGGTTGTTGAGATCCGATAAACCAAGCCGAGATGACGGTCACGACCATAGCGGGCCATTGCACCCAATCGATCAAGTCCAAAGGTCACCCCGCTCCGAGGCTTGAATCAGGACTTATGAAAGGCTCGGCTCCAATGTGCGTATTGGGAGGCATAAGGGAAGCCAGATAGTCGCCAAATCCACCACTACACTTATAGTCCCGGCGCGCACTGGTGATCACAGGGTTGGTGGCTGTCCAGACGATATGCGCGCCAATCCTCTCGAGGTCTGCAACCAGCTGAACGTCTTCGTGCGCAATCAAATGCTGGAACCCGCCAGCATTCCGATAGGCCTCGGCACTCAGTCCAAGATTGGCCCCATGGATGTGGCGATGATTCTCGATGAACTGGTATAGCGCGAGGTACTTGGTACGAACAGCCTCTCCATGTCCACTCCAGCTGTCCACCTCAACCGTTCCGCACACCGCGTCGGCTCCAAACTCAATCTGGCGCGCTAGCCAATCAGGCGGTACAACGGTATCGGCATCCGTGAATGCGAGCCACCGAGCACCTGCTTTAAGTAACTGCTCAGCCCCAACGGCTCTTGCCTTACCCACGTTTCGAAAGCAGACATCTACCGACGTTATCCCCTTCGCTGTTACCACTGCTCCCGTGTTGTCGGAGCAATGATCCAATACGACGAGTATCTCAACCGGTTGCCCTTGAAGAGAAGGATGCTCAGCGGCAAGCACCATGGCGTCCAGGCAATCGCCCATAAGCCGTTCTTCGTTATGGGCAGGTATCACGATCCCTATCATTGACATTCCCTCAGCCTGGCACAGTGTCTCCAGCAATCGACACTGCGCTCATGCAGAAGGTTTAAAGTATCTGGATGTGCGACTTCGACCAATTCTACAGTGAGGCATGAAATCCTATTCGGCCCAATCGCAAGTAGGAACGAACATGCCGCCCTCCGTTCATATCTTTCAAGCAATGTATTTGTCCACCGGGGAGATGCCTCCATGAAAAATACTCGCCAAGTGGCAAGTACCTTGAAGACCCTTATGCTCAATCCAAATGACTGGGTACCCAATAACCGCCGCCTCCCGGTCATCATTTACGAAAGTGCGATCTCTGTGACTGGTAACGATCCGGCAGCACTTTTTGAAAAGATATTTTCAGCTCATGGCTGGCCTCCCCAATGGCGAGACGGTGTCTTCGGCTACCATCACTATCACACCGAAGGACATGAGGTATTAGGTGTCGTGAGTGGCCAAGCACGCTTAATGTTGGGCGGGCCCGATGGGCAAGTCGTAGAGGTGAAAAAAGGAGATGTACTGCTGCTTCCGGCTGGGACGGGTCATTGCAATCTCGGGTCTAGCGCAGACTTTCTCGTCGTGGGTGCCTACCCACCTGGCCAGCACGCAGATATTCGACGTGAAGCTCCTAGCGAAGCGCAGCTTGAGAATATCGCTACCCTGCCATTTCCCGAACATGACCCAGTTCTTGGTAAGGATGGTGGGTTGACCAAGCACTGGGCGATTGGACAGCCTAAATAGGCTACTAGGCGAAAAGCCCAAGCAAAGCCGGTCGCCTGTAGCACTGAGAAAAATTATTGTCTAAAATTTAATGATCCGGGGCAGAACTGGGGTTTGCGAATACACTCAGAATGACTTCGGAAACGCTGAATATAACTCGGCTAAGGGCATTTAAAAGTGAAAGTAAATTGGGAAGGGCTATTACCGATCCAAGGAGAAATAGTCGTCGTAGAAGACGATCCCACGCTAAGGCTGCTGATGGTAGACATTGTTTCTGAAATTGGAGCGACAGTAAGGCAGTTCGATTCAGCTGATGATGCCCTAACCTATCTACTTCAGGCTCACGAGAAATGTCGTATGGTGATTGCGGATCACGGCGTACCTGGGCAGATTCAGGGAACAGAATTTATTGAAATGGTTAGAGGCAAGTGGCCATCAATTGAAGCGATTCTTACTTCAGGATATGCCCTTGATCTCACAACTATCCCACCCGCGACAATCTATCTGCACAAACCGTGGTCTTTGGACGAACTGGTTATCTCTGTAGCTGCCTTACTACAGCCTGGTCATCCACTCAGGAAGACTTGAGTATATCCTTCCTTAAAGACGCCAGGCTCACTGCTCCGGTTGGGAAATAGTAGCCCCGAAACCCGATTTCCTGCCCAGAGCGAGCCCCTAGCAGCACCTTGGGCCTTGATTCGTCTGGGCTCTCTATTTTGAAACGAACTCAGGCTTCCTGCCCTCATCGATGGCTGTTTTAGAAAAACTCACTGAACGCTCTGTCATCTCACTGCGCAGCTCCCCGATCAAATTCGCGATTGCGCGACTTGAGTTCAGGCCGCTGGTTGTTACTGAGGTGACTAGAAGGTCAACACGACCAGAGGTCGGCTCGAATACTTTGATCATCAACGACCCGTCAGGGTTGACGGTGCAATGGCAAGACAGCGGCAGAAAACCGCATTCAATAATATGTCTAAGCTCAAGCGCGGAAATCATCAGAGGGGCTCCTTCAGCCAACGTTGAAAATCAGGGCTCAATTGAGAGTAGCCGCGTAGCGTAAAAGTGCTTACTCGCCCGGATTTTTTTCCAAGTGAACCGTTTAACCTTCGATTTGGGTGACGCACATTCATAAAACGCCATACGCGTTCGAAATAGCCAAAAGGGAGTTGAATTTTTCCTAATGCAACGAATCGATCCTTATGGACGTTACGGAGGCTTTATGAATACTGATCTCTACATCATCGAATACCAGCTCCACGGCGAGCGAAAGTCAATCATCATTCGATCCAAAATGATGCGCAATGCAGATGCCTGGCACTGGGCAAGCTGTGACGCCGGTATCTCTCCAATTCCCAAACCTGGTCGACCTCCTTTGAAGCTAGTGTCGAAACCGCAGGCTGAGCAGTATGGCCTTTCAGACGTGAGATGGAAGGAGTCTGCAGCACCTAACTGGACTGAAATCGCTACACCGTGAACTCAGGATGGGTGCAGCACAGCCAGTTGCTGTCATTAGCAAGAGACGGAGCGCGGGGTGGATCTCACTCTCTCACTGCGGCCAGTTAAGAATCTCAAAACAGCTTCGAAACCGTCTCGTTTGGAATAATTGATAGAAAGGAATCGTCAATGAACAGCGTCATATATCGGGCTGCTTTCAAAGCAGTCTTCCCAATCCTTCTCGCAGTCTTTATCGCTTTGCTTACTGCTTGCGCAGGCAATAACTCGGACTCCAATGTTGTTGCTCCTGGCGATATCAAATCGCCCGCCACGCAGTCCCTTGATGCCGGCGCGGCCTTGCTTCAATCACGCCCTCCGATAGACGCATTGAATGCGTACCTGGACGGCTTCCATTTTTATAACGGCCACATGGAAGCCCAGATGGAGGCCCACCATTACTGCGCTATCCTCAATGAGGAAGTTATCCAGTGCGTGATCTACGATGGCAATCGTAAGGACGCCAAGCTGATGGGGGTCGAGTACATCATCAGCGAACAATTGTTCGCAGGCCTTCCCAAAGCCGAACAAGCGCTTTGGCACAGTCATGTTCACGAAGTGAAATCAGGTCAGCTCGTAGCGCCTGGGATCCCTGAGGTAGCCGAGCATGCATTGATGGAAAAACTCGTCCATACCTACGGCAAGACGTGGCATACCTGGCATACCGACCTCAATAAAGACCTGCCCCTTGGCGTTCCTCAGCTCATGATGGGCTTTACAGCAGACGGGCAAGCGGATCCACAGATGGTTGCAGATCGGGATCGTCGATTCAGGTTGGATAGCGCGCAGAAGAAAAAAGCTCGAGCGGACATACCGACGCCCGTCGTTGCGCCAGGCGCGGATGCGTGGAGTCAGGGTGAGGTTTTTCAGATAGTGGATCCGACGAACACACCTCATCAACACTGATTTCATCACTGGTATTGGCGTAATGGCTCCAGCCATTGACGACGGCGCTCGCTCGTAGGCTCCCGAAAAACGTCGCCTGCAATGACAATTTTGAATCGGTACCTGGTTTCCATCTGCACGTAGATGGAACTCCAGGCTTCTACGATGGCCGACATTTAGCAGGCGACACGTTGATTGCCTAAACACAAGGAGGCTCACATGCCCGATTTGAACGGCAAAATTCGTTACGCAGTGGTCGGCGGCGGATCGATTTCCCAAGGTGCCTTTATGCCAGGGATCGGACAGACAGAAAATTCCGTCATGACTGCCCTTGTAACGGGTGACCCAATCAAGGCAGACAAGCTCGCCAAACGCTACGACCTGAAAAGCTACAGCTATTCGCAATACCCCGAGTTGTTGGCATCCGGTGAAATTGATGCCGTCTACGTCGCTACGCCCAACTTCCTGCACCGTGAATTTGTAGTACCCGCCTTGGAAGCAGGCATACATGTGCTGTTGGAAAAGCCGATGGCCGCGAACGAGGATGATTGCGAAGCGATGCTCGCAGCGGCGCAACGCTCGAATGCAAAGTTTATGATTGCTTACCGCCTACACTCTGAGCCAGGCACTCTGGAAATGATCGAGCGCGTGCATTCCGGCGACTTCGGGCGACCTCGCCTGTTCACGTCCACATTCACGCAGACAGTGAAACCAGCGAATCATCGGATGCAGAACGGCTTTGCAGCAGGCCCCGTACTGGACATGGGGCCGTACCCGCTGAATATGGTGCGACAGCTATTTGGTGATGAGCCCATCGAGGTCAGCGCGGTCGGTACGACTGCACCCGGCAGTAAATTGGGAACCCCTGATACGGTGAGCGTGTGCCTTAGGTTTTCCGAAGAGCGCATGGCGCAATTCACCATCAGCTACACCCTTCCAAGCAGCGAACGTTTCCAGCTCATTGGTACTGAAGGCGAAATCGAAGCATCTCCCTGTTTCGGTTACGGCGAGGGTGTAGGTATCACCTACCGCGCCACTATCGGCGATCAAACCCATGAGCACTCGCATCCCGTGGTTGACCAGTTCGCGGGGGAAACAGCTTACTTCTCCGACTGCATCCTGAATAATTTGGCACCAGAGCCAAGTGGTGAAGAAGGCTTTAGGGACGTTCGGGTTTTGCTAGCAGTGGAACGAGCCTTGGCGACTGGCCAAACTCAGAAGCTTGATCCCCTACCTAATAAGCCAGTACCGAACTCCGACCAAAAGCGCCACTTTGAGCTCGCCAAAGTCCCCGATTACATTGACACAGAATCGCCCACTGAATGAGGAGACACCCATGACGTACAGGGTGAACAGTGCAAAAAAGCCGCGCACGTGTGAACCCCTAAGAATCATTAGGTAAGTTGAGGAGTTCGGGCAATGCAAAACCTCAAGATCGCCACATTCAACGTCAACGGCATAGGAGCGCGCTTGCCTAACCTTCTGCAATGGCTTGAGAAGGAGCGACCGGACATTGTATGTCTGCAGGAACTGAAGGCTCAGGATAAAGCTTTCCCGGCGGGCGATCTTGAGGCGGCTGGCTATGGTTCGCTCCACCATGGCCAAGCCGCATGGAACGGAGTGGCCATTCTTGCGCGCGACTCCGAACCCCTTCTGATTCACAAAGGCCTGCCAGGGGCGGAAGACGACACGCAGTCTCGATACCTAGAAGCTGCTGTCCATGGGGTGATCGTCGGGTGCCTGTATCTCCCAAATGGAAATCCGCAACCGGGGCCAAAATTCGATTATAAGCTCAGGTGGTTTGAGCATCTGATTGCGCATGCAGAAACACTAAAAGCCAGCGAACACCCTGTTGTGCTCGCAGGTGACTACAACGTTGTGCCCACCGACTTTGATATCTACAACAACCGCTCATGGCTCAAGGACGCCCTCCTTCAGCCGGAAAGCCGTGAATGTTTCCAAAGGCTGTTGAGCCAAGGTTGGATCGACTCTGTGAGGCACCTTTATCCGGAGGAGCGGGTTTATACGTTCTGGGATTATTTCCGCCAGCACTGGCAGAAAAATTCTGGTTTGCGCATCGACCATCTTCTGCTGAACCCGGTGCTTGCTCCCCACCTGAAGAACGCCGGCGTGGATGCATGGGTTAGGGGCGAAGAGCATGCCAGCGATCACGCCCCGACATGGATTGAGATCTCATCTCGAAAAACCAGGTCAAAAAGGAAGCCAAGGAAAAACCCAGGCAACGCGCAAGCAGCAACGCAAACCGGTAACACCCTTGATGAATACAATCGTAAGCGTGATTTCGATGCGACCTCAGAACCGTCGGGTACCGCAACAAAGCGTAAGCCAGCAAAGAACAAAACCGTTGAACCGGCTGCGCTGCAGTTTTGCATACAAAAACATGACGCGACTCGGCTGCATTACGATTTTCGCCTTGAGCTTGGCGGCACCCTGAAAAGTTGGGCAGTGCCCAAGGGCCCTTCGCTCGATCCCAAATCCAAACGCCTGGCTGTACACGTCGAAGACCACCCTCTCGACTACGCAACGTTTGAAGGCACGATACCGCAAGGCCATTACGGCGCTGGCGATGTCATTGTATGGGATCGCGGTATCTGGAAACCCTTATCTGATCCAGCTGAGGCCTACGCTAAAGGTCGACTGAAATTTGAGTTGCAGGGCGAGAAGCTTGGCGGCATATGGAACCTGGTTAAGACGCATATCCCTGGCAAACAGGAGCAGTGGTTTCTGATCAAACATCAGGATGAATTCGCTCGACTAGAAAGCGATTACGATATCGTGAAAGCAGAATCACACAGCGTACTCAGCGAGCGCACTATCGTGCAGAAGAAGCGCTCCGGGAAATCGGCCCAACCAAAAACTGGCGAGAAGGCCCCTGCTCCGCCCGCTAAGCCGAGAACCACACAGCTAGACAATGCCCACCCATCAGACCTGCCCGATAGTCTGAAACCTGAACTGGCCACGCTTGTGGATTCCGCCCCGGATGGTGATTGGCGATATGAGATCAAGTTCGACGGCTACCGCATCATGGCTAGGGTGGATCAAGGTAAAGTGCAGTTGTTCACTCGCAATGGCCATGATTGGACTCATAAGCTCCCCCGCCAGGCGGAAGCGATTGCTGGCCTCACATTGGAATCGGGCTGGCTGGATGGCGAGATGGTTGTTGCCAATGAGCAAGGCGTTCCTGATTTTCAGGCTCTCCAAAATGCCTTTGAGCTAGGCCGCAGCGGCAACATCATTTTCTACCTCTTCGACATGCCTTTTCTCAACGGCATGGATTTACGCGAGGTGCCGGTAGAGCAACGCCGCGAAGCCTTAACCAAGGTTCTGGAGCGCAGTGAGGATGAGGTACTTAGGTATTCGGAAGACTTCGCCGAAACGCCGGAGGCACTGCTGAACAGCGCCTGCCAAATGCAAATGGAAGGCCTCATCGGCAAACGCGTTGGCAGTCCCTACGTATCACGTCGCAGCGGCGACTGGATCAAGCTCAAATGTAAACGTCGACAGGAGTTTGTAGTCGTCGGCTATACCGAGCCAAAGGGTTCGCGCAGTAAGTTCGGGGCTCTGCTATTGGGTCTGCACGACGTAGACAGCGGCGAGCTCAAATACGCTGGCAAAGTCGGTACTGGATTCAACCAGGTGACACTGAATACGATCTACGAACAGTTAACCCCCCTTGAAGCCAAGAAGCCTGCTGTCGTAAACCCTCCCACCGGATTCGAAGCAAAAGACGTGCATTGGCTTAAGCCGTCGCTTCTGGCAGAGGTCGCCTTTGCAGAAATCACAAAGGATGGATCCGTAAGACACGCAGTATTCCAGGGCCTGCGCAATGACAAACCTGCAAAGTCGATCATCGAAGAGCGCCCGGCCCCTGCCCCAGAAGTCGAGAGAAAGTCAGAAGAAAACCAATCGACTGAAGTGAAAGCCAAACGTAAAGCCGGCGACGATGGGTCAACAAAGATCCGACTCACGCATCCCCAGCGCGTGATTGACCCGAGTAGCGGCTCGACCAAACGTGACTTAGCGGATTACTACATTGGCATCTCTGACTGGCTTCTGCCGCAGTTACTAAATCGCCCTGTCGCGCTGGTGCGCGCTCCAGACGGGATCGGCGGAGAGCTATTCTTTCAGAAAAATGCAGAGCGTCTGGCAATCCCTGGGATCGAAATCATCGGCAAAGAAGAGACGGGTCACCCTGTGATGTTGATCAACAACATTGAGGCACTGATAGGCGCGGTTCAGATGAGCACGATTGAGCTGCATACCTGGAACGCCGTATCCAAGGATCTACATCGCCCTGATCGATTTATCCTAGACCTTGACCCCGATCCTGCTCTGCCATGGAAAAGCATGGTGGAGGCGACCCAGCTGACATTGACGGTACTGGATGAACTAGGCCTTAAATCTTTCCTGAAAACAAGCGGTGGTAAGGGCATCCACATTGTCGTCCCTTTGACGCCGAAAGCAGACTGGGACACGGTGAAAAGCTTTAGCCACTCGATTGTTAAACATATCGCCAATCTGCTTCCAGATCGGTTCTCTGCAGTTTCTGGCCCCAAAAATCGCGTGGGACGGATCTTCATCGACTATCTGCGCAACGGCTTGGGCGCGACTACGATCTGCGCCTATTCGGCACGTACTCGTGATGGACTGCCAGTGTCAGTGCCGATCTTCCGAGATGAGCTAAAAGAGATCAAAGGCGCTAACGTCTGGAACATACAAAACCTCCATCAACGTCTAGGCGAGCTGGACGTCGATCCATGGGCTGATATGCCTAAAACAAAGCAAACCATCACGGCCCAAATGCGCAAACGCATCGGGCTTAAGTAGCACCAACTGCAGGAGAAATGAGATGGATAACTACCACATCACGCCCACTGAAAATGGTTGGGCATTAAAGAAGCAAGGCGCAGAACGAGCGTCGAAAACGGCCACTACAAAGGTCGAGATCATAAAGCTTGCTACTGAGTTTCTTGATGGAAAAACAGCATCGCTGAAGATCCATAAGGAAGACGGTACGATCCAGGAAGAGCGCACGTATCCTCGGAGCGCCGACCCGAAGAAAACCAAAGGCTAGCGGTCGAATTACTTGGGGTGCTGAACCCCACCACTTGCTCGCCTCTGAGGTTGATTAAAGTAGATGAAAAAAGGCGCTCCGGAGAGCGCCTTGAACAAAATTATTGCAGGCTTACCTGACGCTGGTCTGGCTTGCTGGCCGTACCGATCTGGATGCGTTTTGGCTTGGCTTCTTCGGGAATCACTCGAAGCAGCTCGATTGCCAATAGACCACGGGTGAGCGATGCACCTTGCACTTCGATATGGTCAGCCAGCCGGAAGGACAAGCGGAAGGCCCGTTGCGCGATGCCTTGGTGAAGGTAAGTCACCTTCTCGTCGCTTTCACGTTTTCCACCAGAAACGTTCAGTACGCCATTTTCAACCTGAATGTCTATGTCCTCCTCAGTAAGACCCGCCACTGCAATCACGATGCGGTATTGATCATCACCGTGTTTCTCGACGTTATGAGGTGGATAGGTATTACCAGCCTCGCTACGAAGCGCCGATTCAAACAGGTCGTTGAAGCGATCAAAACCCACAGACTGACGAAACAAAGGGGCCAAAGAAAGAGTAGTAGCCATAGCAAAATCTCCTGAGTTTTCTCCAAGTGATTTAAGGCGCGACCCGTTTGCGGCATCGCGTAAAACCGAAAATAGGTACTCCCAAAACATTTTCAAGGGCGTCTCGAGAAAAATTTCCCAATCAAATTCTCGGCGTAAAACTATGGGCACACCGTGCCGCGCAGGCGCAGGTCAGAACCGATTCTCCCTGGCCAGAACGCCTCGGCAGCGAGCGAATTCGTCAGCTACTGGGGAGCAGCTTCTACTCAGACAGGTCGCGGTGCCGCAAAAGCGAGCAAAGCAGGCCGAGTACCAACGTCGCGAAACCTAGCGCCGCGATGGTCGAAGCCGGAGTAACGCCCGAATCCAGGATGACAAATTTTCGGCTCAGGGCCAGCAATGCAATCATCAGTACCGTTCTCACCTGCACGACGCTGTTTCGTCTGAGGGCGGGCCGTACTATCGAATGCTTGAACTCCAAGGCAATCAGTACCGTGAAAATGGAGCCGAATAGCGCTTGGAATGCGTTGTGATCCAGCGGATCAATGGCTCCCCCTATCAGAAGGGGTACTACATTCCTGCAAAGCTGCAACACGGCGATAACGATCACCAGCGCTATGATCAGGCTCAGCGCCAGCACCACCAGTTGCTCGAAGCGTTCATAGGCGCTCATCAAAGCCCACTGGATTTTAAAGTTTTTGAATGTCGAATTATTCTCACGATTTTCTGGATGAAGCTTAGACACGACCTCTCTCCTCTTGTCTTGGAGGACTTATGTAAGACGCTCGAAGTCAGTTTATGAAAAGATAGCGATTGCCTTGAGTTTTAGGCCTGTTGATCTGCACTTAATATGCCTCTTGGTGCATGGGCCGAATCCAATTTACCTGCTGGGTAGACAAACACCGGCGGGCTAAGATGCCCACCGTTGCACAGTTTGACCAAGTAGGGGCACACGAACTTAATATCAAGGACGCCTCTTGAAAAAGTCAGAGCTTCCAATCAAAACCTGCGTTACCTGTGGGCTTCCTTTCACATGGCGAAAGAAATGGGCACGTTGCTGGGACGAAGTACGCTATTGCTCGGAGCGCTGCAGACGCAGCAAATCCCCCAAAACCTGAATAAAAAAGGGCTCTTTGGGCCCCTTTTGTGTTCACGCGAGGTTTACTTGGTCAACCAGGACTCGACGGTATCGGAGCCGTGTTCAGCTTTCCACTCTTTCAAACCTTTATGATTGCCACCTTTCGTTTCGATGATCTCACCGGTGTGCGGGTTCTTATAGACTTTCACCTGGCGGGCCTTGCGCGTGCCCGCTTTCGGCGCGGCTAAAGGAGCGCGCCGACCGGCTTGCGGATCAAGCAGATTGATCACGTCCTTGAAGCTGTAGCCATATTTTGCGAGCAAATCGCGCAGCTTCGTTTCGAACTCAATTTCTTGCTTCAGGCCCGCGTCACCCTTGAGGTTTTCGAGCGCTTGGAGTTGTTCGGCGAGGTGTTTTTCTAGCTGGCGGAATTCTGCGAGTTTGGACATGGTAGCTTCCTAAGCAATTGGTACTGTCAAGTCACAATAGAATAGACACTTGAATGAAGCAGAAGTATCAATGTTTAGATTCTATAAACTGCTCGGGTACAGAACGTCGAAAAGCGCTGAGTAGCCGACGCAAGCGGAGCGCGCAGGCTGGCACAGCCGAAGGCGTGAAGGATGGACGCCCGCAGGGCCGAGATACGGCGGGACGCGGGAGCTCGGTTCGCCACAGCCTGCCCGCGCACAGCGGTTCGCCAACTGAAGTAAGTCAGTCAGATCTTGCGGCCCGACTCAGTAGCGCTAGAGAAGCCACCAACCCCACATCGGTAAACTCCCAAATTTTCCCACCAGGATAAGCAATCAAAATGGGGAGTGTATCGTAATGATAAATTGCGACTGCTGCTTTGCCAGCTCAGCGATACCTCCATTGCAGTGCGCCAGAGTAGTAGAGCACTGATCACAAGGTAGTCAGGCGATTAAGCTGCTCAACCGAAGGAAATCCCAGTGTCCGATAGCGACGTGGATAGCCCGCTTCTGTAGCCAGCAGATCGCCAAGCTCGGATTCAAGTTCACTCCAGGAGACGGTTTTGACTGTCGCTTCCCCACCCTCAACAGGTTCAACCAACGCGACGCGATCTGTCTTGGGCAACAGCGTCAGCACACCTTTTGTCCAGGCGCTCATCGATACCGTCTGGTTTGGTTGGTCAGCCATTTGGAAGAGGTTGTAGGAGGCGACGAAGATGTCGATGCCCTTTTCCAGATTGAGCTTGTCGAGCAACTCTTTCTGATTGGCATAATTACTCTGCAGCAGCAAATGCTCCAGTGTAACCAACCGACTGCTGACCCCTTCATCATCACAGTTAAACGGTATGATATCGCGACCTTCGTAGGTGTAAATATCGGTAGAGACAGCACGCCCCCTTTCAAGAGCCTGGAAAGCAAGCTCTACCATCTGACGAATTCCCTGTTCGTCCTTGTCTCCAGTGACCATCAGGACGTCTCGACTGGGCACCATGAACACTGGCCGACCTTTAACTGGCACGCGCTGAAGGACATCTGGCAACAACACCCTGCTGGTGTCGTACCCATCCGCCCACTCCCCCGCGTATAGGCCTGGAATAATCTCCCCGAAGGCTTCGTTTGTCGTATCACGCAGGTTCTCGATGGAGATCTTTACCGCCTCTTCCATCGTCACACCCCAATGTGCTTCGGGGCCATTGGTAAGGGTGGCAGTGGACTCGGGCGAATCGACAGCAAGCAGAATAACGCAGTCTCGGCCCAAAGGCTGTGAAACATAATCGTACTGCTTGTCGCCATTTTTACGGGCGTGTTCCAGTCGAATTTCTTCAAGCATGGCAAGGTTGCGAATCACCGGACGCAGCTGTGCTTTGACATTATCAAACACAGTCTCGGTTTTTCTATCCGCCTCTAACAGCGTCGATACGTATCCTGTCAGAACGGCGGATTTCTGTGCTTTGTCTGCATTTTGATAGTCGCGAAAGGCATTATGGAGATTGAAGTACGATCCATCCCCATGGCGGATGCGGAACTCGTTCTTCTCAAAATTCAGATTCTCGCTGAAGCCAACTTTACGAGTCGAATCAATAAATTTTTTGGCAAATGCTTCATCAGTTAGCGGTCGATTGAAGAATTTGTCGAGCAGGGAAAAAAGCATGTACAGAATCCTTTTTGTCAGCAGGCAATTGTAAACAGCGGGAATTGGGCAGGCTTAAACTTGTTCAGAGCTTGGGACGGCTGCTCTCCATATCGACAGCTATCAGACGAAATTGACGTTACGTAGCGGAAAACGAGCAGCGCCAATCATGTGCCTGATTGTAGTGGATGTGTGGATACTGCCCTCCTACGAGGCGGCAAAAAGCTCCAGACCTCTCACATGCTTTGTTAACTATTCAGCCGGACTTTGGATGCGACGAAGCTCACTCCACGTAACGGAGCCAAAGATGCGTCCGACCGGAGATCGCCTGCGCAACTTTGGAAACACGTCCCTGTAGGTTTTCATCGCTAGTGTTATAGAGCGCACAGAAGTCTTTGGCTACGACGTTAGCAAGTGATGTATCAGGCGGTTCAGCACGAATGAAGCCGATGTAAGAAGCACCTACGCCCATCAACTCATAGCCATGCGCTTCTGAAAAATGACGCGCAACGGCAAAGTTTTTCGCGGGATCCAGATCCGAAGTGAAATAGCCATTCGGAAAAGCCGCGAGTGCCTGGCAGGACTGCTGAACGGGTACCAGGAGCGCTGAAAGAGGCTGCTCTAGAAGAGAGATAGGGTTGTTCTGGTAACCGATCCACTCCTGGAGGGCCTGCTGATCTAGCGTCAAACCATGAGTACAAGCATCCTCGAAAGACGTGGCTGCAACCAGGGTCATGAAATTGCGAAGACAGATTGTGAACTCCTCTTTCGTAGTCGGATAGCCTATGTATTCACCATTCTCAAAGCACTCTGGAGGCAAGCCCGCTATGTCCTGCTCCGATGCATCGTCCATCCCTAAATTATTGCGCACATGTCCCGAGGTGTAGCGGGCTTGGTGCAGATCATCGAGCGAGAACAGAGGTTTAAAGCCTGGATGCGCCTCAGCAATCTTACGACGAGCTTCGGTCAGATCGTCAAAGCTGGTAATCCCGCTCACGCCGTACTCATCGCATGTACCTACAGACGGATTATCACGCTTGCCGTTACCGCGAAATTCGATATCCATAAACCGTGGCCTGCTCCATTTTGGTAACCGTCCGGCCAGCACCCTCTCCTGACAGCCCTCCAAATTGGCCAAGATAGT
>NZ_JANLGL010000019.1:0-49451 GCF_024655625.1 Pseudomonas sp. 18.1.10 | reverse complement strand
CCTGATACACCGCTATCGCAGGCAAGCCAGCTCCCACATTGGTTTTAGGGTGTTTGTGAAATCGTGGCTCAGCGCAGAATCTTCGGCGCTTCATCCCTCGGCAGGTTGTTGCGCAACACCGGTTGGCCGGGTTCTTGATAGCCGCCACCCAACTGCTCCGCCAACTGCCGCGCTACATCCTCTCCCAAGGTTTTCGACACGTCCCTCACCACCCGTGGCCGGTTCAGGTTCACGCGGACGTCGCGGCTGTTCACCAGCTTGGTGTCTTGCCCTTCGCCCATGGCGGTAAACGCCGAGGTGATCTCGAAGGTGCGCGTGTTGATAAGGCTGAAATCCGCCACCAGCGTCAGGCTCAGCACCGCCGAGTAGCTGTTGGTGCGGTCGATGGCGTTGAGGTCCTGGGTGAAGTCGATGTCGGACAGGGTGCCGAACAGCACGTAGTCCGCGCCCTTGAAGTTGCCGGCCTTGATGCGCTTGATCACGTCATACACGTCACCCTTGGCATCGGCGGTGTACGGCGTGCCTTGCACCAGCTGGAACTGGCGCGACTTGAGGATCTCGCCCTTGATGTCACCGCTGAATTTGCGCAACTCAAGCTGCTCGATGTAGCTGGAGCGGCTCTCGAACTCGGCGTAGCTCGACGCGCCGCTGGCGTGGTAGCCGCTGGCCTGGAAGGTGTTGCTGGCCGAAACCGCGTGGATGTATTCCTCGACCCGCGCCTGATAGGCCAGGTCGGTCACCGCGATTTTCGGTGCGGCCGCGGCGCCAAAGGCGCACAGCAGGCCGATCATGCCGATCCATGTACGCATGGCTTAGCGCTCCGTGGTCTTGCGGATTTCTTTTTCGTCCATCCACTCGGCCAGGCCGCTTTCCACGTCCACCAGTTGCAGGCTGAACTTGTAGAACACGTCCTTGTAGTCCGAGCTGCGCTTGACGATGGAGCTGATGGAGCCTTCCAGGCGGTACTTGGCGGCAACCATGTTGCCGGTCTTGCTCACCGTGGACTTCTTGTACAGGCCACTCTGGTTCTGCAGCTTGAGCTGGTCGACCTGGCTTTGCATGTCGGTGTTGTCGCTGGCGAAACGTGCGGTGCCGGTCTTCATCAGCTGGGTCTTGATCGACGTGGTGATCTCGCGGGTGTCGATGTACTCGCTGGTCTTGTTCTTCACGTCATACACCTGCACCACCGGGCGGCCTTGCAGGATGCCGGACTGGGCGAGCGAGCGGGTCATGCTTTCGGCGATCATCTGCAGGTCGGTGGAGCCGAACTCGTTGGTCACGGTTTCCACGGCCTTGGTGTCGCCGTAGCTGATGTTCTTGCTGCCCAGCACCGGCGAGGTGTTGGAGCAACCGCTGGCCAGGACGGCAACCACGGCAAGGATCGAAAAGCGTGCAAACATGGGGGAATCTCTCCAGAGCTGAATAGGGGCGGGCGTCAAGGCGTCTTCACTTCAAGGCGGAAGTCCGCGGCTTGAGGCAAGTTGGCAATGGCCGGCAGGAAGGTCGCCTGGTTGGCGTACAGGTTCAGCACTTTCCAGGTGTCTTCGTCGCCCACCGGGAAGCCGTCGGCACCCAGCCAGGCGAAGCGGTAATACATCGTCTGGTTGCTACTGGTGATATTGCTCAGCTGCACCTTGGCAGTGAGGAAGCCGTTCTCCCGCGCCACACGGATGGCGCCGACGGCGATGCCCTTGAACTTGCCCATCACCACGATCTTGCTCGCCGCGCTGCCAGGTTCCGGTGGCGGCGGGGTGGCGCAGCCGGCCAGCAGGACCAGCGCCAGGGCGCCGAGGATAAAATGACGCATAACGCGCTCCTTAAGGTTGTTTGAGGGCGATGGCCTGGGTGGCCGGGTTTGGCACCACGTGGGCCGCGAGGCCGCCGGCGAATACCTGGTTGCCGACCACGCGCAGGGTGATGACTTGGTAGCGCTGGTCGGCCTTGACGGTGACCCGCGTGCCGCCCAGGGCGTTGGGCAGGCTGACCTGGTGCTCGCCGCGCTTGAGGCGCAGGCGTGTGACTTGGGTCAGGTCCGGCAGGGTGCGCCAAGTGCGCGTGTCGGCGCCTTCGGTGACGGCCGAGGCGATGCCCAGCACCAGCCCGGCCATGGGGTTGGTCTTGTTCAGGTTGTTTTGCGTCACGCCACGGGTCACGGCGCGCACGGTGGTGCGCAGGATGATCCCCGGCATGTCATCGCGCAGGGCGCGGCGCGACATGGCGGTGGTGCTGTTGAGTGCCGTGAGGTTCTGTTGCTGGCCATCCACACCGATCTGCGCGAAGTGCGCGGTGGAGGTGTCGGCCTTGATGACCGGGAACGACAGCGGGGTAATCACCAGATGGCCGTCGATCGGGATCGGCAGCGGCAGGCGGATCGAATCACGCGCCGGCGCCAGGCCGCTCTGCACCACGATCAGCACGTCGGTTTCATCGGCGCCGAGGCTGGTTTTGTCGAGGTCGAGCAGGGCTTGTTCCAGCAGCGGCGTGTTGGGGCGCAGCTCGGCGGCCTTGCGATAGCCGGGGGCGGCCAGGTCTTTTTCGCCGAGGGCCTCGTAGACGAAACCGGCGAGGTAATGGCTGAACGCACTCTGGTAGCTGTTTTTCAGGCCGACCACTTCCGGTGCGTCGAGGGTTTCCACGGGGTAGCCACGCAGGTCCTTGAACTGCGTCGTCACGCCTTGGCGTTCGGCTTCGTTCTCGCGCTTGAGGTATTCCTTGTCGCGCAGGTCGGCGATCACCGCTTCGCGTTCGTGGGTCTTCTTGATCTCGGTGCGGGCGCCGTCGAAGTCGTTCAGGGCCAGCAGGTTCAGGGCCATCTGCGTGGTCAGCATGACTTTTTCGTAGTCATAGCCTTCGTAGCGACGCACCTTGTCATTGGCGAGGAAACTGCCGAACTGGGCGAGGTAGCGCTCGCTGTCGAACTTGACCGACTCTTCCCACTTGTAGACTTGCAGGTCGGCGCTGCGCCAGGCGGTCTGGCTGCCGCTGAGGTCGCCCTTGGCCCGCAGCAATTCGCCCTTTTCGAAGAAATACAGCAGATCCTTGTCTTCGCCGCTGTTGTTTTTCTCCAGCAGGGTCAGCGCGCCCTCGACATTGCCGCTGACCAACTGCTGGTTAGTGGCTTGCAGCTCGCTGTCGTAGCTGCGAAACATCGAGCAACCCGACAGCAAGGTGACCGCCGCGAGCGCAAGCGGGGTAACGGCGCGAAATGCCATGCAGACTTCTTCCCTGAACGTAACCAGCTGATGTGCCAATTCCTCATTAAAACGAGGACATAAAGACCCTTTCGCGATAACAGGGCGCGGCATTATAGGCGCCGTTGCTGGCAAAACAATGGCTTTTTGCCTATGGGATAGAGGGGGGAGCCATCACGGATGCGACGCTATTCCCTGCGTCAAATCACTAACGCCTTGAGTCAAAGCGCTTAACGTTAAACAATATGTTACTTCGTATTTCCCTTTGAGATTCATTCATGACTGCCCCCTTCCGTTTTCTCGCCTGGCTGATGCTGCCGGCGTTGATGTCGTGCAGCGCTCATCTGCTGGCCGCGACGACCGAGGGCGCGCCACAAGCCCTGCACTTGTTGGACTACATTGGCGCCGACTACCCGCCGACGGTGGAGGCGGGCAAGGTTGTCGATGATTCCGAGTACCGCGAGCAACTGGAGTTTCTCGGGGTGTTGCAGGGTTTGGTGGCGGATTTGCCGGCCAAGCCCGAGCGCGCCGAGTTGATCTCCGGCGTCGATGAGTTGCTGGCGGCAGTCACGGCCCATGCGGAGGGCGCGACTGTCGCCCGCCAGGCCCGGCAGTTGGGCGCCAAGCTGGCGGTGGCCTATGAAGTCAGCCAGGCCCCGGCGATCACCCCCGACCCTGTGCGCGGCGCGCCGCTTTACGCCCAGCAGTGCTCGGTGTGCCACGGCACGGCCGGCGCCGGTGATGGCCCGGCGGGCACCGGCATGACGCCGCCGCCCGCCAATCTGACGGACGCCACGCGCCTGGATCGCCTGAGCCTCTATGCGATCTACAACACCCTCGGCCTGGGCGTCGAAGGCACTGATATGCCGTCCTTCGCCGACCAACTGGACGACCGTCAGCGCTGGGACCTGGCCACCTACATCGCCGGCTTCACCGCCGACCCGGCTGCGGCCAAGAGCGAACAACCGTTCAACCTCGCCGACCTGGCCCGCCAGACCCCGAACGAAGTGCTGGCGGCCAGCGGCCCGGCTGCCGCCGCGACCTTCCGCGCCCAGCGCGCGCAGCCGCCGCAGGTCAAGCGCGGCCCGGCGCAGTTGCTCGACTACACCGCAAGCACCCTGGACAAGAGCCTCGCCGCGTTCCGCAACGGCGATCACGAGCAGGCCTACGACTTGTCCGTCGCCGCCTACCTGGAAGGCTTCGAGCTGGTGGAAAGCTCCCTGGATAACGTCGACGCCAACGTGCGCAAGGACACTGAGAAAGCCCTGATGGCCTATCGGCAGTCGTTGCAGGACGGGCTGCCGATCGAGCAAGTGCAGCAACGTCTGGACGTGGCCAAGGGCAAGCTCACCGAATCCGCTGGCTTGCTGGGCAGCGATGGCCTGAGCTGGTCGCTGAGTTACATCTCCGGTTTGCTGATCCTGCTGCGCGAAGGCCTGGAAGCGATCCTGGTGCTGGCGGCGATCCTCGCGTTCCTGCGTAACACCGGCCAGCAGTCGGCGGTGCGCAGCGTCAACGTCGGCTGGGGCCTGGCGCTGCTGGCGGGCTTGGCCACTTGGGCGCTGGCGGCGTATGTGATCGACGTCAGCGGCGCCCAGCGCGAACTGCTGGAAGGCTGCACGGCGCTGTTTGCCAGCGTGATGGTGCTGTGGCTCGGCGTGTGGATGCACGACCGCCGCCACGCCGCTGCGTGGCAGGACTACATCAAGAGCAGCCTGGTGGGCGGCGGGGGGCGTTTCGGTTTTGCGATGCTGGCGTTCTTCTCGGTGTACCGCGAGCTGTTCGAAGTGATCCTTTTCTACGAAACCCTGTGGCTGCAAGCCGGCCCGGCCGGGCACAACGCGGTGTTGGCCGGTGGCGCCACCGCGCTGGTGCTGTTGGTGGGCCTGGCGTGGGTGATCCTGCGCGGCTCGGCGAAGCTGCCGTTGGCGTTGTTCTTCGGCATCAACGCGGCGCTGTTGTGCGCGTTGTCGGTGGTGTTCGCCGGGCATGGCGTGAAGGCATTGCAGGAAGCCGGCATCTTCGGCACACGGCCGGTGGCGTTCTTTGACTTTGATTGGCTGGGGATTCATGCCGATGCGTACTCGTTGAGTGCGCAGGCGGTGGCGATTGTGGCGATTGTGGTGTTGTATGGCCGTAGTCGATTGGCTGAGAAGCGTCGCGCCACTGCTTAAGTCTTGAGTGGGCACGGTCAGTGTGGGAGCGGGCTTGCCCGCGAAAGCGGTCTGTCAGTCACAGATGTTTTGTCTGATCCACCGCTTTCGCGAGCAAACCCGCTCCCACACAAGCCCGATCCCACAATGGAATCTGTGTTGTGGATATGAGGAGTGTTTATGCGCGTATGGATCGATGCCGACGCTTGCCCTCGGGCAGCCAAGGACCAGGTGGTCAAGTTCGCCCTCAAGCGCCAGTTTGAAGTGGTGCTGGTGGCCGGGCAGAGCCAGATCAAGCCGAGCTTTTCATGCGTAAAGCTGATCGTGGTGCCCAGCGGCCCGGACGCGGCGGATGACTACCTGGTGGAGCACGCCGTGCCCGGCGAGTTGGTGATCTGCAGCGATGTGCCGCTGGCCGATCGCCTGGTGAAGAAGGGCGTTACGGCCCTCGACCCACGGGGCAAGGAATTCAGCCCGGCGAACATGAGTGAACGCCTGGCGGTGCGCAACCTGTTCACCGATCTGCGCGAACAGGGCCAGATGGGCGGCGGGCCACCGCCCCATGGGGAGAAGGACAAGCAGGCGTTTGCCAATGCCCTGGATCGGATCCTGACTCGATTGATGCGGGCCGGTTAGTCGTTCTCGTGGGTCAACTCCAGCACCCGATCCACCAGCTTGTTGATACCTGACGCCACTTCGCTGATGCTCTTGCCCACCATATAGGCCGGCGTGCTCACCAGCTTGCGTGCCTTGTCTTCAACGATGTCGTCCACCGCACATTCCTGGTGGGTGGCGCCCATCTTGTCCAGCGCCGCCGCCGTGTCGGCGCAGTTGCCGATGGTGCAGGTCACGCCGGGGCCGTAGATCTTTGCGGCCAGCGCCGGGGAGATGCAGATCAGCCCCACTGGCTTGCCCGCTTCGGCAAAGGCTTCGGCCAACGCCAAGACCTGTGGGTTGACGCTGCACCCTGCGCCTTGCACGGCAAAGTTCGACAGGTTCTTCGCCGCCCCAAACCCGCCCGGCACGATCAGCGCATCGAAGTCGTCGGCGTTGGCTTCGCCAATGTCCTTCACCGCGCCACGGGCGATGCGCGCCGATTCCACCAGCACGTTGCGTGTCTCGGGCATCTCCTCGCCGGTGAGGTGGTTAATCACGTGCAGTTGCGCAATGTCGGGGGCAAAGCATTGGACCTGAGCGCCGCGCTGGTCCAGGCGCAGCAGGGTGATGACGCTTTCGTGGACCTCGGCGCCGTCGTACACGCCACAGCCGGAAAGGATCACTGCAATCTTTTTGCTCATGGGCATTTCTCCTGGGTTCATGGCGTTAAATGTCTACTAATTTGTCACCTGTTGCCAATGGGCTCGTGCGCCGCTACACCTACTCTAGATGTAACAAAAATAGACCGGACTAGCCCATGGACTTCGTGCCTTACGCGGTACCGTTTTTCATCGCCTTGATCATGGTGGAGCTGCTCGCCGACCGCTGGCGTGGCGAGCGCAACTATCGGGTGGCGGACGCCATCAACAGCCTCAGCACCGGTGTGCTGTCCACCACCACGGGACTGTTGACCAAGGGCGTGGGCCTGTTGACCTACGCTTTCGCCCTCAAGCACCTGGCGTTGTTTGAATTGCCGGCCCAGAACCCCTGGACCTGGGTGTTCGCCTTTGTGCTCTATGACTTCTGCTACTACTGGCTGCACCGCATGGGGCACGAGCGCAACATCCTCTGGGCCGCGCACTCGGTGCATCACCAAAGCGAGGACTACAACCTCAGCACCGCCCTGCGCCAGACCAGCACCGGCTTCCTGCTGAGCTGGATCTTCTACCTGCCCCTGGCCGTGGTCGGCGTGCCGCTGGTGGTGTTTATCAGCGTGGCTTCCCTCAACCTGCTGTACCAATTCTGGGTGCACACGCGCCATGTGCCCAAGCTGGGTTGGTACGAGTGGTTCTTCGTCACGCCGTCCAATCATCGCGCCCACCATGCGCAGAACGCTCTCTACATGGATCGCAACTACGGCGGGGTGTTCATTATTTGGGACCGCCTGTTCGGCACCTTCCAGGAAGAAGACGACAACGAGCCGGTGATTTTCGGCGTGACCACGCCCCTGGCCAGCTGGAACCCGTTGTGGGCCAACCTGCAGTTTTATGCACAGTTGTGGAGTGATGCGCGGCGCACCGAGCGTTGGTGGGACAAGCTGCGCATCTGGTTCATGCGCACGGGTTGGCGGCCGGCGGATGTGAAGGCCAAGTACCCGTTGGCCAAGCACGACTTGAGTCAGTTCCGTAAGTTCGAAGTAGCGCTGGATGTGCGCCAACAGGTGTACATCGCCCTGCAGTTCGCCGCGTATGTGGGCTTTGGCAGCTACCTGATGAATTTCGGCGAGGGGTTGCCCACGGCCGCGCTGATCCTGGGTTGGAGTGCGATGGCGCTGGGCTTGTTTACCCTGGGCGTGGCCCTGGAGAACCGCCCGTGGGCGCTGAAGGCCGAACTGGCGCGGCTGGTGCTGAACGTGCCGTTGGTGTGGCTGGCGCCGCAGGTGGGGCTGTGGCCGGCCAGCAACCTGGGCTGGCTGGGCTTGGCGAGCTACAGCCTGCTCAGCGTGATCGGCCTCTACTGTTGCAGAAGCCGGCTTACTCGACTGGCGTCTTAGGCGTTTCGACCGGGGCCGGCTCGGCGGCGAGCCGGGCCTTGGCGTCGGCACACGCCTCGCGGGCGATGCGCGCGTTCTTGAAGCGGCGGCGCAGCCACAGGCCGAAGCCCAGGACCAGCAAGGCGCCCAGCACCCACAGCTCGTACTTCTTGACGCTGCCCAGCATGCCTTCCAGCACTGCGCCGAAGTGGTACGCGGCCGCGCCCAGTGCGGCCGCCCAGATCGCCGCGCCAATCCCGTTGAGAATCAGGTAGCGCAAGGGCGGGTAGCCGGACAGGCCAATCGCTACCGGCATGACCGTGCGCAATCCGTAAACGAAGCGGAAGCTCAACACCCACAGGTCCGGGTGCTTGCGGATATGCCCCAGGGCCTTGTCGCCCATCAATTGCCAGCGGGGTTTGCGTGCCAACAATTTGCGCCCGTGTTTGCGGCCCATGTAATACCAAAGCTGGTCGCCGGCGTAGCTGCCAAAAAAGGCAACGACCACCACCAGGTTGATATCCATGTACCCACGGAACGCCAGGAAGCCTGCGAGAACCAGGATGGTCTCGCCTTCAAAGAAGGTGCCCAGGAAGAGCGCAAAGTAGCCGAAGTCATGCAGAAATTGTTGAAGCATGGTCTGGGGGTGCTGGCGAAATGAACGCGCAGCCTACGCCTTCGTGAACATTCGTGAAAGTATCGAGATGTGTCACGAAGTGAACAATTCCTACATAAACGGTGAATGCGGCTACAGGTCGCACCGATAAGCACAACTGTCATTCATTCGTCATAATGCCCGCTTATAACTGCAACGCTCGCCCGTAAACGCGGGCTCAGGAGTCTGTCGTGAGCTTTACCCCTGCCAATCGCCTGTTCCCCGCTACCCGCCTGCGTCGCAATCGCCGTGATGATTTTTCTCGCCGCCTGGTCCGTGAAAACGTGCTGACGACGAATGATCTGATCCTGCCGGTGTTTGTGCTCGACGGTGAAAATCGCCGGGAAGCGGTGGCCTCGATGCCGGGCGTAGAGCGCTTGACCATCGATCAACTGCTGATCGAAGCGGCCGGCTGGGTCGAGTTGGGCATTCCGGCGTTGGCGCTGTTCCCGGTCACGCCGCCCGAGCTCAAGTCCCTCGACGCCGCCGAAGCCTGGAACCCGGAAGGCATCGCCCAGCGCGCCACCCGCGCCTTGCGCGAGCGTTTCCCGGAGCTGGGCGTCATCACCGACGTCGCCCTTGATCCGTTCACTACCCACGGCCAGGATGGCATTCTGGACGAGGACGGCTATGTTCAGAACGACATCACTGTCGATGCGCTGGTCAAGCAAGCCTTGTCCCACGCGGCCGCAGGCGCCCAAGTGGTTGCGCCGTCGGACATGATGGACGGCCGCATCCAGGCGATCCGCGAAGCCCTGGAACTGGCCGGCCACGTCAATGTGCGGATCATGGCCTACTCGGCCAAGTATGCCAGCGCCTATTACGGCCCGTTCCGCGATGCGGTGGGTTCGGCGCTGAACCTGGGCAAGGCCAACAAGGCTTCGTACCAGATGGACCCGGCCAACAGCCAGGAAGCCCTGCACGAAGTGGCGGCGGACCTGGCCGAAGGCGCCGACATGGTGATGGTCAAGCCCGGGATGCCGTACCTGGACATCCTTTACCGGGTCAAAGAGGAATTCAAAGTGCCGACCTTTGTCTATCAGGTCAGCGGTGAATACGCCATGCACATGGCCGCGATCCAGAATGGCTGGTTGAGTGAAGGGGTGATCCTTGAATCCCTGACTGCCTTTAAACGTGCCGGCGCTGATGGCATTCTGACTTACTTCGCCGCCCGCGCTGCCCAATTGCTTAGAGAGCAACAATAGCCCTCACAGGAACACTCGATGAATACCGAAGGACTCACAGAAGTTGCCGTAAAAGACGCTCACCCGGTGGTTGAACAAGTCACCGAGACCCCGCCCGAGCTGGAGCCAGCGCCACCTGCCGTGGTGGTCGAAGCCCCGGCGCCGGCACCGGTGGTCGCGGTGACCAACCTGGATGACAGCAGCCTGTACATCCACCGCGAGCTGTCGCAACTGCAATTCAATATCCGCGTGCTGGAACAGGCGCTGGATGAGTCCTACCCGTTGCTGGAACGGCTGAAGTTCCTGCTGATCTTCTCCAGCAACCTGGACGAGTTCTTCGAGATCCGCGTCGCCGGCCTCAAGAAGCAGATCACCTTCGCCCGTGAACAAGCCGGCGCCGACGGCCTGCAACCCCATCAAGCCCTGGCGCGCATCAGCGAGCTGGTACACGGCCATGTGGACCGCCAATACGCGATCCTCAACGACATCCTGCTGCCGGAACTGGAAAAACATCAGGTCCGCTTCATCCGTCGCCGCCACTGGACCACCAAGATCAAGACGTGGGTGCGCCGTTACTTCCGCGACGAGATCTCGCCGATCATCACGCCGATCGGCCTCGATCCGACGCACCCGTTCCCGTTGCTGGTGAACAAGAGCCTCAACTTTATCGTCGAGCTGGAAGGCATCGACGCCTTCGGTCGCGATTCCGGCCTGGCGATCATCCCGGCACCGCGCTTGCTGCCACGGATCATCAAGGTACCGGAAGAGGTGGGGGGCGCTGGCGACAACTATGTATTCCTCTCGTCGATGATCCATGCCCACGCCGATGACCTGTTCCAGGGCATGAAGGTAAAAGGCTGCTACCAGTTCCGCCTGACCCGTAACGCCGACCTGGCGCTGGACTCCGAAGACGTCGAAGACCTGGCCCGCGCCCTGCGCGGCGAGCTGTTCTCGCGGCGCTACGGTGATGCGGTGCGCCTGGAAGTGGCGGATACCTGCCCGAAACACCTGTCGGACTACCTGCTCAAGCAGTTCAACCTCGCAGAGTCCGAGCTGTATCAAGTCAACGGCCCGGTGAACCTGACGCGCCTGTTCAGCATCACCGGCCTGGACAGCCACCCGGAGCTGCAATACACGCCGTTCACCCCGCAGATCCCGAAACTGCTGCAAAACAGCGAGAACATCTTCAGCGTGGTGAGCAAGCAGGACATCCTGCTGCTGCACCCGTTCGAGTCCTTCACCCCGGTGGTCGACCTGCTGCGCCAGGCCGCCAAGGACCCGCATGTATTGGCCGTGCGCCAAACGCTGTACCGCTCCGGCGCCAACTCGGAAATCGTCGATGCGTTGGTGGATGCCGCGCGTAACGGCAAGGAAGTCACCGCCGTAATCGAACTGCGCGCGCGCTTCGACGAAGAGTCCAACCTGCAACTGGCCAGCCGCCTGCAAGCGGCGGGCGCGGTGGTGATCTACGGCGTGGTCGGCTTCAAGACCCACGCCAAGATGATGCTGATCCTGCGCCGCGAAGCCGGTGAGATCGTGCGCTACGCCCACTTGGGCACCGGCAACTACCACGCCGGCAACGCCAAGCTCTACACCGACTACAGCCTGCTGACGTCCGACGACGCCTTGTGCGAAGACGTCGGCAAGTTGTTCAGCCAGTTGATCGGCATGGGCAAGACCCTGCGCATGAAGAAGCTGCTGCACGCGCCGTTCACGCTCAAGAAGGGCATGCTCGACATGATTGCCCGCGAGACCCAGTTCGCCCTCGACGGCAAACCGGCGCACATCATCGCCAAGTTCAACTCGCTGACCGATCCGAAGATCATCCGCGCGCTGTACAAGGCCAGCCAGTCCGGCGTGCGCATCGACCTGGTGGTGCGTGGCATGTGCTGCCTGCGTCCGGGCATTGTCGGCGTGTCGCATAACATCCATGTGCGCTCGATCATCGGCCGCTTCCTGGAGCACACGCGGGTGTTCTACTTCCTCAATGGCGGCGAAGAGCAGATGTTCCTCTCCAGCGCCGACTGGATGGAGCGCAACCTCGACAAGCGCGTCGAGACCTGCTTCCCGGTGGAAGGCAAGAAGCTAATCATGCGGGTCAAGAAGGAGCTGGAAAGCTACCTGACCGACAACACCCACAGCTGGAGCCTGCAATCGGACGGCCGCTACGTGCGCAACACGCCAACCGGCAACCAGAACCCGCGCAGTGCGCAGGCGACGTTGCTGGAGCGGTTGGGTAGCCCGATCCTCACTGTGAATTAATTCAGGCTTGCGCGGACCCCATGTGGGAGCGGGCTTGCCCGCGAAGACGGTGGATCAGTCACAGATAAGTTGACTGACCCACCGTCATCGCGGGCAAGCCCGCTCCCACATTTGTTTTGCGGTGTTTTTAGTGGTCCTGATGGGTATTTCGGTCAGTGACTCAGCAGGGAATTTTTCGGTAAGTGTCGTAAGGATTGTCTCGTACCATTCGGTAGCCACCTCTGCAGGTGGCGATGTCAGGTGCGTTGCGCTCCTTTACCGAGTTGCCACGCCCTGGATTCGAGTCTCCCGTTGCCTTCGGATTGCTTCGATCCAAATACCATGAGCCCCCTGGGTAAAATGTACCGTTTTTCCAAGTTCCGGCAGCGGCAGACGTCGGCATCGTGACTTGGCTGACGGCCCACATACACAGGAATGTCCTGACGAGCATTGTGCATTTCATGCGCATAACTCCTTCGTTTCAGGGCAGCGTCGTCGTTACCGCAACAGCGGTTTGCGTGGCGTCCATGACGACACCCGCCATGTACGCGGCGTTTTTGGACATGACCATCACCTCGCTGTTTTTGCCGCCGCCAATCGACGGCAGGCATACGGTCCCGGCTGTTTGCGTCCAGGTGCACGCCTGTGAGTATTGGTCGCTGGTGAGGATGTTCAAACCCACGACATTGCCGCTGGCAATCGCGCCGGCCTGGCCCCAAACACTTCCACTCGGCAGGGTAATGATCGCGATGATTGGAATGGGCAGCGTTGAGGGCAGCCAGGACATGTACTGCTGTCGTCCATCGGAGGTGTTCTGCACGACGAGCACCATGCCCGCCTCGTTGACATTGACCGCCATGTTTTTCGAACCCGAAGACAATGTCAGCACCAGGGGGGCAGCGGTTTTGCTGCTCCAGAAGGCGCTTTTTGCCACGTTCACTGCAGAGTCTGGATAAACGCATGTGCCGATAAATTGGGCGGCGTTGGTGGACGCACTGATTGTGCAATAGCTGGCGCCTGCGGGCAGGGCCAGGTCGGTCAGGGTGTACGACAGGCCGGTTTTCTCCGCGACGCGCGGGGTGGAATTGCCGGCATTGTTCGGGCAGTTGAGGGCAATTTGCGGGGCGCCGGTAGTGGGCCGGTTGACGTCCACGACGGTGCAATTGTCCCCCCAGCCGGATACGCGTTCCGGTGCGCCGCTGCCAGCTGCGTAGAACACCACGGTTGCGCGGTTATTGGCGTCGAAGCTTGAGCCCGCTACGTCGCCTTGGTCATTCACCGCAGCGCCGTTGGTGGCGACATCTTTGGGGCGCAGCAGCGGAATCAATAATGTGGCGGGTAGGGCGTCCAGTTTGGTGGGCGCTGTTCCAGGGGCGGCGGCGTTCCAGGCGACGCCGAAGGACGAGTTGTTGGCGTCCCTGCAATCGCCCACGGCTTTCCCGCTGTTTGACACGGCCCAGACGCTGCACGGTTGCCCGCTCGCCAGGGGCGCCAGCGCAGTCTGGGCGCCGTGTGCCGCGCCATCGGCCACCCATGGGACGTTGTTGGCGGTGGCGCTGGCCGGCCTGCAGTTGCCCACGGTGATGCCGCTGTCATTGATGTCGATCGGCGCGCATTGTGCCCCCACGGTGGCAGAGAAGGGTGCCCATGTGGCCGCATGAGCGACGCTCACGCCCATCGCGTAGAGGGCAAAGCCCAGAATGGTGACAGCCGCTGATTTCATGATGAGCCCTTCCCTGGGACCGCTGCGATCTGTTGGTCCTCTCTGTTTAACGAGAGGGCTGGGCGGGAGTAAAGACTGATCGAGAGAGGGGCACAACTGTCATATCTGACAGGTTTGTACGAGCGGCTAACGAAAGGGCGGGGGTGTTTTGACAGGCGGGGTTGTGTGGGAGCGGGCTTGCTCGCGAAGGCGGTGGATCAGTCACAGATACGTTGACCGACCCACCGCTATCGCGGGCAAGCCCGCTCCCACATTTGTTTTTGCAGTGTTCTTTAGAGCGTCTCAGCGCACGTTCAGCGTGAACCCAACCCGCGTCAGCCAATCCGCTTCCTGGGCGAAGTCCGCCTGGGTCAGTTGGTTCTCATCCAGCCAGCCTTTGGGGAACACCACGTCCAGGCTCTCGCCGTTGGCGCGCAGGGTGACCTGGGGCATTTCCTGGGTGCCACGGATGTGGTGGAACAGGATCGCGAAGCGCAGCAGTACGCACAGGCGGATCAGCTTGCTGCCTTCGTCGCCGAACTCGGCGAACTTGTCCTTGGGGATGTTGCGGCGATGGCCGCGCACCAGCAGGGCGAGCATTTGCTGGTCTTCGCGGGAGAACCCGGCGAGGTCGGAGTGCTCGATCAGGTAGGCGCCGTGCTTGTGGTAATGGTAGTGGGCGATGTCCAGGCCCACTTCATGCACCTTGGCCGCCCAGCCGAGCAGTTCGCGCCACACGCCGTCTTCCAGGTCCCAGTCCTCGGCCACCTGGTCGAAGGCGTGCAGGGCTTTGCGCTCCACCCGGGCCGCTTGTTCCAGGTCGACGTGGTAACGCTCCATCAGCGAGCTGAGGGTGCGCTCACGCACGTCTTCGTGGTGATGGCGGCCGAGCAGGTCGTAGAGCACACCTTCACGCAGGGCGCCGTCACAGTGGTCCATGCGTTGCAGTTCGAGGGCGTCGAAGATCGCTTCGAGAATCGCCAGGCCCGCGGGGAAAATGGTGCGACGGTCAGGCTTGATGCCGTCGAAGTCGATCTTTTCCGCGTCGCCCAGCTTGAACAGCTTGCGCTTGAGCCACGCGAGGCCTTCGGCGTTCACTTCGCCGGTGCCATGGCCGCCGGCCTTGAGGGCCAGGCCGATGGCGCGGATGGTGCCGGATGAGCCGATGGCCTCATCCCACGTCAGGCGGTGCAGGGCGTGCTCGATGCTCATGATCTCCAGCCGCGCCGCCGTGTAGGCCTGGGCGTAGCGTGCCGGGGTGATCTTGCCGTCCTTGAAGTAGCGCTGGGTGTAGCTGACGCAGCCCATTTGCAGGCTTTCGCGCAGCAATGGCTCGAATCGTTGGCCGATGATGAACTCGGTACTGCCGCCGCCGATGTCGGCGACCAGGCGTTTGCCGGGAGTGTCGGCCAGGGTGTGGGACACGCCGAGGTAGATCAGGCGCGCTTCTTCACGGCCGGAGATGACTTCTACCGGGTGCCCGAGGATTTCCTCGGCGCGGCGGATGAATTCGCCACGGTTGCGTGCTTCGCGCAGGGCGTTGGTGCCGACGATGCGTACGGCGCCCAGGGGCATGCCGTTTATCAGTTGGGCAAACCGCTTGAGGCAATCGAGCCCGCGTTGCATGGATTCTTCATTGAGCTGGCGCTCGTCGTCGATCCCGGCAGCCAGTTGTACTTTCTCGCCGAGCCGCTCAAGGATGCGGATCTCACCGTTCTGGGCCTTGGCCACGACCATGTGAAAGCTGTTGGAGCCCAGGTCGATGGCGGCGATCAGGGACAGATTCTTGGCTTGGGATTGCGGCATGGTTTGGGGGTCTCGGTCGATAACCTTGCCATCGTGCCACGATCGACCGCTGGAGCCAACGCGTTGTGCTTGGGTAATTTCCCGGGTGTTGTCTGCGGGGAAATGCTGTCGGGCATGTAGGATGTAATTAAGAGTGCCTGTTTATATGAGCTAACTTGTTGTAGGTGAATGGGTGTGAGGTTTTAATAATGTGATTAGTGATTTTCCCTACAATTCAGAAGCCGGTGTTTTATAGGCTATTTGATGTTGGACTACTGTTGAGGTCTTTTTTGGCGGTGGAACAAGTTTGCTGGTCCCACAATAATTGAAGCGCTGTCTTATTTTTAAGTTGGTGGGCTTGGCAGCAGACTGTCACTCGGCGATTTTGCCGTGGTGTTATTTATTTATGATTTTTATCGTTCAGCACAAAAAATAAATACACCTGAAAACTTTCAGTGATAGGTCGAATATGAAAAAAATTATTGGATTGACCCTCGGTATCGCCTGCCTGGCGGCAGCACTCGGCGCTCATGCAAACAATACTGCCCAGTTGAGCGTCAGGGGGACGATCAAACCCGCCGCCTGTAACCTCACCCTGACGGGGTCGGGAACTGTCGACTATGGCGACATTCCTTCGGGCTCGCTGCGGCCGGGGGCGTTCACGCCACTTCAAGAAAGGACCGTTCCCCTGACCATCACCTGCGCCAGCGGTGCGACAAAGTTCGGGCTGACCTTCAAGGATCTACAGGCATCCAGCAAGGTCCCGGGCATTCTCACTGCGCTTGGCGCAGGCTATACCGAAGCGCACAACTATGGCTTGGGGGCGGTGGCGGCGCGCAAAACCGGCGGCTTTGCGATTACCCTCAGGGATCTCAAGTCCTCGGGTACAACGTTGTTCCCCATCATGCGTGCCAACGACACCGCCACCCAATGGCAGAGCAACGATGGCAAAGTCGCTCAATTGCCTGTCCAGCACTCCTGGCGTAGTGGCTCATCGCTCACCCCCGCCGTGCTCTCTCAACTGAGCGGCACTATCGCCGTGAGGGCGGTTATCAATAGACCCCAGGACTTGGATCTGAGTCGTGACATTACCCTGGATGGCCGTGCATCGCTTGAGTTGAATTACATCTAAGCGATTTAAATACAGCCGATCAAAGACCTCAGGTTTTTATCGGCTGTTTTCATGTGGGCGCTTGGAAGTCAAAGGTTCACTCACGGGTCGCGGGGGAATACTGGGTGCGTAGTCTTTCAGTTGTAAATAAGTTGCTACTGTCATGTATCAGTGGATGTCTCTGTTTTGTCGGTGCCGCTGTCGCGGAGGGTATGTTGCCGGAAACTTCAGTGGTCATTCTTTATGAAGAACAGGGCGAGGCCACGATAAACATCAAGAATACCGATGCGGCGCCAGCGCTGCTTCATTCGGTCGTTGAGAACGTGCCCGAGGACGTCGAACCGCTCTTGATTGTCACACCGCCCATTACGCGGGTGGAGGCGGGTGAAACCCAGCTGGTGCGTTTTATCGCCACGTTGAAGACGCCGCTGAAGACCCAGCGTTTGAAGCGCGTGACATTCGAGGGTATTCCCCAGGCGCGCGCGGCTGGGGGGGCAACCATCGGCATCACCGTGCGGCAGAATTTGCCGCTGATCCTGCATCCACGAGGCCTGCCTCGGCACGACGCGCCCTGGGAGTTGCTGACCTGGCGGCGGTCGGGCGAGCGTCTTGCGGTGCATAACGACAGTGCCTATGTGGTGCGCCTGGCGTCCGATGTGCAATTGCTGCCTCAAGGGGGCGTGGCGACATTGCCGCGTACCTACATCCTGCCGGGAGAAACCTTGGCGGCAAAGGTCGAGGGGGCTTTGGGCGACTTCACGCAAGTCGAGATCCAGCCGGCGACGGTCTACGGGTTTTCGGTGGACAACTACCGAACCTCGATCAGTACCGGTGGGGGTTGATCGGCTCATGACCAATCTTTCGAGCAACAGGCTTCCGGTGCCCACGCTACTCATGGGGTTCGCCACGCTATGGGGGGCCTCGGGCGTCGCCTCCGCCCTGGAGTTGGGGGAGGGTTTTGACCTGGCGGCACTGACCACCTACGGCATTGACCCCAAGGTCTCGGACTACTTTCGCAGTGCAGCTCGTTTTCGCGAGGGTACCCATGTGGTGGGGCTACGGGTCAATGGCAACCCGCTTGGGCTGGTGGATGCGCAGTTCGATGCGCAGGGGCAATTGTGTTTCACCCCGGGATTGTTGGAAAAAGCCGGGCTGGTGCTGCCCCCGGAGGTCGTTCGTAAAGGGGCCACGGCGGACCAGGCCTGCCACGACTTCCTCGGTGCCTTCCCGACAACGATGGTGCGGTTGCGCCCTGGCATCGATGAAGTGACGCTGGTGGTGCCGACCCAGTCATTTCGTGAGCCGCAATGGGAGGCGGGGCATTTTTCCCAGGGCGGCATGGCGGCCCTGTTCAATTACGATGTGTTGGGCTTCGACAGCCGTTCGCGCGGCGGGACCAGTCGGTTTTTGTCGGCCTACAGCGAGGCGGGCTTCAACCTGGGTGATTGGATTGTGCGCAGTCGCCAGTTCTATGTGTCTGACAATGGCGATACCCGCACTGAGCACCTGTATGCCTACGCCCAGCGGGATATCGCCGCGCTGCATTCGACGTTCCAGGTGGGCCAGATTGCCAGCAACAACCCGTTGTTTGGTGGCGTCCAGCTGTCGGGTGTGCAGTTTTCCCCTGATGGCCAGTCGCGAGCACCGGCAGGCAGTAACAACGCCGTGGTGGAGGGGCTGGCCCAAAGTCAGTCGCGGATTGAGGTGCGCCAGTCCGGTGTGTTGATCCACAGTACGCTGGTGCCTGAAGGGCCTTTCCGGTTGACGGGGCTGGCGTTGCTCAATGGCACCAGCGACCTGGACGTCAGCGTGATCGATGTGCGGGGCGCCAAGCGCAGTTTCGTGGTGCCTGCGGCGTCGTTCGCGGGGGCTGCACCGACAGCGCCGGGTTACTACTTCTCCCTCGGCAAGATGCGGGAAGACATGGGGGAAGAGCAACCATCGCCGGTGGTTGCCATGGGCAGCGGCACATGGGGCCTGGGGCGCGACTCGTCGGTGGGCTTTGGTTTGTTGAGCACCGATGAATATGCGTCGGCCGGTGGCGCTCTGAGCAGTGTGTTTTTCCAGCGGGTTTCCGTGAGCGCCCGCCACAACCTTTCCCGGGATAGCCGCAACGCCGTATCCGGGGCACGCAGCAGCGTGACCCTGAGCAGCCCGGTGGCTGCCAATGTCGACGTCAATCTCAGCGTAACCACCCAGAACCAGGACTATCGCGAGGTATTCGAGGCGGGCCGTTCGGCCAGGGCCGATGAGCTGGGTTCGCGATTCAAGCACCAATACACGGCAGGTGTGAGCTGGCAGTCCCCCACGCTGGGTGGTTTCTCCACGGGCTATACCCGCAGCGCCCAATTCGACGGGCAAAGCACCGAGCATGTCTTTGCCTCGTGGAACAAGACGTTCCGCTACGCCGATGTCGCGCTGATCGCCGATTCACAGGTGGGCGGCACGCGTACTCGCCGTGACGACTCGCCAGCCAGCCGCGGGCGCGATACCGCGCTGGACGACGACCTGTCAGTGCGACTGCAAGTCAGCGTGCCCTTGGGCGCAGAGCGCAGGGTGAGGAGCTATATCAGTCGTCGTGGCGACCAGGCCCGCGCCGGTACGGCCCTCAGTGAGCGGGTCAATGAGTATGTGAATTACGAAGTGGGCCTCGAGCGTGATCTTGGCACCCAGGAGCAATCGACGCGTGGCCAGGTCGACCTGATGCCGCGTTATGCCCGGGTTGGCCTTGGCGTCAGTCGTGCCCCATCAGGCACCAGTTACACGGGGCAGCTGCAAGGTGGTGTCGTGGCTCACGAAGGTGGGCTGACATTCTCGCCCTACCCGGTGGGGGACACGTTCGGCATCGTGTCGGTGGGGGATATCGGCGCCGCAAAAGTCGATACCCCGCAAGGGCCGGTATGGACGGATTTTACCGGGCAGGCGGTGATTGCCAGTTTGCCCGCTTATACCAACAGCCGCGTCGAAGTGCAGACCCAGTCCCTGCCCAAGCGCGTTGACTTGAAAAACGGCACCCAGGTGCTCGCCGCCGGCCGAGGGTCTTTCAGTACCGTGGCGTTCGATGTGGTGACGGTGCGCCGGGTCTTGCTCACGGCCAGCGATCAACAAGGTCGGCAACTGCCCCAGGGCGCCTCGGTGTTCGGCAAGGATGATCGGTTCCTGACCAGCGTGGTGGGCGAGGGCATGATTTTCCTGAACGACGCGAACGAAGCGCAAACGCTGCGGGTTTCATTACCGGACTCTTCCACCTGCCTGATTAGCCTTGAACCCGGGACCCAGCCTGACAATGACATGTTCTATGAGACTAAATCGGCGGTGTGTCATGGGCGGTAACCCGAAACGTATGGGCTTTTTGCTGCTCTTTACGATGGTGATAGCCCCGGGGGTGCAGGCCGAGAATTGCCGGTTAACCGTGAGCCAGCCGCGCATCGACTATGGTGTCATTCATCGGGAAGCGCTGGTCGAGAGGCCCAGCCTGGCGCTTGGCACTCGCACGCTGCAGTTGACCGTAACCTGCGCAGCACCTGCGGCAATGGCGTTGCGCTTCATCGGGGCGGCAGACGGTAAAGGTTTTCTGTTTGGTCGACAGGGGCGTTTCCACCTGCGGCTCAAGCACGCTCAGGTGGATGGGCGCACCGTCGAGTGGCAGGTGGCCCATCTGCCCGGTGAGACGGCCAGCGGTGAGCTGTTGCCGGGCCAGGTCCTGGTGGCCCGCGCCGCTGGAGTCCCGGTGACGGGGCAGCGATTGAGCGCCCAGGTTGAGGTCGAAACCAACGTGCCGTCTGCTGCCCTGCACGTGCGCAATGAGGAGCGGCTGGAAGGGCAGGGTACGTTCGAATTGGTCAGCCCGGCTGTTCCGTAGAGCCGATGAAGTTCGCCAGTTCAGCGGTTTGCGGGTTGGCGAACAACACCTTGGGGTCCCCCACTTCATGCACCTTGCCCTGGTGCATGAACACCAGCTTGTCGCCGACTTCCCGGGCGAAGCGCATTTCGTGGGTGACCATGATAAGGGTCATGCCGTCCTTGGCCAGTTGGCGCACCACGCTGAGCACTTCATTGACCAGTTCCGGGTCGAGGGCCGAGGTGATTTCGTCGCACAACAGCACCTTGGGCGACATGGCCAAGGCGCGGGCGATGGCGACACGTTGCTGCTGGCCGCCGGACAGGCGATCGGGAAAAGCGTCGAACTTCTCCCCCAGCCCGACCCGCTCCAGCATCTGTTTGGCCAATTGCGCCGCCTTGGCCTTGGGCACCTTTTGCACCACCTGGGGCGCGAGCATGACGTTTTCGCCCACCGTCAGGTGCGGGAACAGGTTGAACTGCTGGAACACCATGCCGACTTTCTGCCGCAGGCTGCGCAGGTCGGCGCGGGCGGCATCCAGGTATTCGCCATCGACCTCGATCACACCGTCGTTGATCGATTCCAGGCCATTGAGGGTGCGCAGCAAGGTGGACTTGCCCGAGCCGCTGCGGCCGATGATCGCCACCACCTGGCCTTCTTCAACGGTCAGGTCGATGCCCTTGAGTACATGGTGATCGCCGTAATACTTATGCAGGGCGGAAATTCTAAGCAGAGGCATGCAGTCTCCTTTCCAGGTAGCGCGCACTGAGGGACAAGGGGTAGCAGAGCAAAAAGTAACCAAGGGCCACCAGGCCGTAGACCATGAAGGGCTCGAAGGTGGCGTTGGCGAGCATGCCGCCGGTCTTGGTCAGTTCGGTGAAGCCGATGATCGAGGTCACGGCGGTGCCTTTGACCACCTGCACCGAGAAACCCACGGTGGGCGCCACGGCAATGCGCAGGGCCTGGGGCAGGATCACGTAGCGCAGCTGTTCCAGCGGGTTCAGCGCCAGGCTGGCCGAGGCTTCCCATTGCCCGTGGGCGATGGAGTCGACGCAGCCGCGCCAGATTTCGGCGAGGTAGGCGCTGGTAAACAGGGTCAGGGCAATCGCGGCGGCGAGCCACGGCGAAATATCCATACCGAGCAGGGCGATACCGAAAAACACCAGGAACAGCTGCATCAACAACGGCGTGCCCTGGAACAGTTCGATATAGGTGCGCGCGAGGTTGCGCGCGAAAGCCTTGCGGCTGATGCGCATCGTCATCACCAGCAAGCCGATCACGCCGCCGCCGATAAACGCCACCAGCGACAGCAACAGCGTCCATTGCAGGCCGGTGAGCAGGTTGCGCACGATGTCCCAGAACGAAAAATCACTCATCGGCTATTCCTCATCACGAAGCGGCGGCCGATCCAGTTGAGCAGTTGGCGAATCATCAACGCCATGCACAGGTACACCAGGGTGGTCAGGGCGTAGGTTTCAAAGGCGCGGAAGTTGCGGGACTGGATAAAGTTGGCGGCGAAGCTCAACTCTTCGGTGGCGATCTGCGAGCACACTGCCGAGCCGAGCATCACGATGATGATTTGGCTGCTCAGGGCCGGCCACACCTTGCCCAGCGCTGGCAGCAGCACCACATGACGGAACGCTTCGAAGCGCGTCATCGCCAGTGCCGCCGCGGCTTCCAGTTGCCCGCGCGGGATGGCCTGGATGCCGGCGCGGATGATCTCGGTGGAGTAGGCGCCGAGGTTGATAACCATCGCCAGCACGGCGGCTTGCCACTCGGTAATCTTCAGCCCCAGTGACGGCAGGCCGAAGAAGATGAAAAACAGCTGCACCAGGAACGGCGTGTTGCGGATCAACTCGACGTACACGCCAAAGCACCAGGCAAACGGCTGGATCTTCCACGCCCGCACCACGGCGCCGACAGTGCCCAGGGCCACGCCGAGGAGGGCGCCGATGGCCGTCAGCTCAAGGGTGAACAGTGCGCCGCGCAACAGCAGGTCGGTATTGGCCAGCACGGGCACAAAGTCGAATTGATAGGCCATGGGTCAGCTCCGCCTCAGAGATCAGCCGGCAGCGGCTCTTTGAGCCATTGCAGCGCGTTCTTTTCCAGGCTGCCGTCGGCCTTGGCGGACACCAGGATCTGGTTGACCTTCTCCAGCAGCGCCGACTCGTTCTTGTTCACGCCCACGTACACCGGCGAGTCCTTGAGTTTCACTTTCAGCGCCGGCACGCGTTTCGGGCTGCGTTCGCTGATTGCCACCATCACCACGTTGCCGCTGGCGATCAGGTCGACCTGGCCGGCCAGGTAGGCGGCGATGGTGGAGTTGTTGTCTTCGAAGCGCTTGATCGTGGCTTCCTTGGGTGCGACGGCGGTCAGCTCGATGTCTTCGATGGCGCCACGGGTCACGCTGATGGTCTTGCCCTTGAGGTCGTCCAGGCCGGTGATGGCTGCGTCAGGCGGGCCGAACACCGCCAGGTAGAACGGCGCGTAGGCCTTGGAGAAGTCGATGACCTTTTCCCGTTCGGCGTTCTTGCCCAGGCTGGAGATCACCAGGTCAACCTTGCCGGTGGTCAGGAAGGGGATGCGGTTGGTGCTGTTCACCGGCGTCAGTTCCAGCTTGACCTTGAGCTGCTCGGCCAACAGCTTGGCGGTGTCGATGTCCAGGCCGCGCGGCTTCATGTCCGGGCCGACCGAGCCGAACGGCGGGAAATCCTGGGGCACGGCGACCTTGAGGGTGCCACGGGCGACGATATCGTCCAGACCGTTGGCCTGGGCGGGTGCCTGGCCCAGCATCAGGCTGGCAAACAGGGCAGTGAGCAGGGCGCTGTAGCGCTTGGTCATGGCAACTCTCCGAAGGGCGAAGGACTTTTCTGAATTTTGCTCATGCGGTGATTGCACAGCCCATGCCATGACGTGTGGGATTGGCTGGAACCCAGGGTTTTGTTGCGTTGCGGTGGTCTTACTGGTCTGAACAGTGGTTGCATTTTTCGCACCCTTTTCGAGCGCCGCCAAAACCCCGCGAGCCCCTTTGGGGCGTGGCTTGCCGCCCGCATCGAATAGCTTTACAACTAGCCACTCAGTTGACTGGAACCTTGAGTTTTTTATGAATTCCATCGCCCAAGCCGTACCGGAAGCGGCCCTGCAGGCCATCCGCAAACTGATCAAGGAACAAGGCTTCGGCCCGGGCGATGCATTGCCCTCCCAGCGCGATCTGGCGGTGCAGTTGGGCGTGAGCCGGGCGTCGTTGCGTGAGGCGTTGTCGTCGTTGAGTGCCCTGGGCGTGGTCAGCGTGCAGCCGGGCAAAGGCGTGTTTGTGCAGGCGGCCGAAGAGGCACCGGGGTTTGCCTGGCCCTTTGCGGCGCAGGCCACGCCGTTGGAAATCTTCCAGTTGCGCTATGCCCTGGAAGGTTTTGCAGCGGGGCTGGCGGCGGTGACGCTGAGCACGGCTGAACTGGACGGCCTTGAGGATAATGTCGAGGCGATGCGCAAGGTGCTCAAGGCCGGCGACTTTGAAGCGGCGGCACGGCTGGACTTCGACTTCCACCAGCGCATCCTGCTGGCCAGCGGCAACCAGGCGATGGTGAGCATTCTCAGCGCCAGTGCCGAGGTGTTCCTGGAGAGCCAGAAACTACCGTTCATCCGGCCGGAACGGGCCATGGAAACCTGGCAGGAGCATCGCAAGATCCTGCGCGCCCTGGCCCGGCGTGCCAGTAGTGCGGCGCAGAAAACCATGCAGGAACACGTGCGCAATGCCGCGTTGCGCACCGGCATTGCCTTCGTCACGCCCGTAACGCCTTGAGTCGGGCTATACCGGTCATAGCAAGACTCAATCAGAGGCGGCTTCCTGAACGGTGGAAGGGCGGCTATGATGGGCCACGTTTTTTTTGCTTACAAACCGGAGACATCCATGAGCAGCGATCTTATCAAGCACGTCACCGACGCGACCTTTGAGGCCGAAGTACTGAAGGCTGCTGGCCCGGTGCTGGTTGACTACTGGGCTGAATGGTGCGGCCCATGCAAAATGATCGCGCCTGTTCTGGACGACATTGCAAGTGAATACGAAGGCAAGCTGACTGTCGCCAAGTTGAACATCGACGACAACCAGGAAACCCCGGCCAAGCACGGCGTACGTGGTATCCCGACGCTGATGCTGTTCAAGGATGGTGACGTTGCAGCCACTAAAGTAGGCGCACTGTCGAAGTCCCAGCTGAAAGCTTTCCTCGACGCCAGCCTCTAAACGTCGTCAAAAAAGCCCCGCAAATTGCGGGGCTTTTTCGTGAAACAGGGCTAGACGCTCCGAAACTCAGGTGGTACATTCGGCCCCGCACTGGTTTCTCCACTGCCCCCTGCATGCCGTCGCCGACGCACTCCTTTTCGATTAGTACGCGATCCTGTCGCCTTCTCTGCGGCGCGGCCTCATTAAGCCAAAAGCTTAATTTCCCCCCTCCATAAATGATTACGTCATTCCTATATGAATCTGACTGAACTCAAGCAAAAGCCGATTACCGACCTGCTCCAGCTGGCCGAAGAAATGGGCATAGAAAATATGGCCCGTTCGCGCAAGCAGGACGTGATTTTCTCCCTGCTGAAAAAGCACGCGAAAAGCGGCGAGGAAATCTCCGGTGATGGCGTGCTGGAGATTCTCCAGGACGGCTTCGGCTTCCTCCGCTCTGCTGACGCTTCCTATCTCGCCGGCCCAGACGACATTTACGTCTCGCCGAGCCAGATCCGTCGCTTCAACTTGCGCACCGGTGACACCATCGTTGGCAAGATCCGCCCTCCAAAGGAAGGCGAGCGTTATTTCGCCCTGCTCAAGGTCGACACGATCAACTTCGATCGTCCCGAGAACGCGAAGAACAAGATTCTCTTCGAGAACCTGACGCCGCTGTTCCCGACCGTGCGCATGAAGATGGAAGCCGGCAACGGTTCCACCGAAGACTTGACCGGCCGTGTGATCGACCTGTGCGCGCCAATCGGCAAAGGCCAGCGTGGCCTGATTGTCGCACCGCCGAAAGCCGGTAAGACCATCATGCTGCAGAACATTGCAGCGAACATCGCGCGTAACAATCCTGAAGTTCACCTGATCGTATTGCTGATCGATGAACGTCCGGAAGAAGTGACCGAAATGCAGCGCACCGTGCGCGGCGAAGTGGTTGCCTCGACGTTCGATGAGCCGCCAACCCGCCACGTGCAGGTTGCCGAAATGGTGATCGAGAAGGCCAAGCGCCTGGTCGAACACAAGAAAGACGTGGTGATCCTGCTCGACTCCATCACCCGTCTGGCCCGTGCCTACAACACCGTGATCCCGAGCTCCGGCAAGGTATTGACCGGTGGTGTCGATGCCCACGCCCTGGAGAAACCGAAGCGTTTCTTCGGCGCCGCGCGGAACATCGAAGAAGGCGGCTCGCTGACCATTATCGCCACCGCACTGGTTGAAACCGGTTCGAAGATGGACGAAGTGATCTACGAAGAGTTCAAGGGTACCGGCAACATGGAACTGCCCCTGGACCGTCGCATCGCGGAAAAACGCGTGTTCCCGGCGATCAACATCAACCGTTCCGGCACCCGCCGCGAAGAGTTGCTGACCGCCGACGACGAACTGCAGCGCATGTGGATCCTGCGCAAGCTGCTGCACCCGATGGACGAAGTCGCTGCCATCGAGTTCCTGGTCGACAAGCTGAAAACCACCAAGACCAACGACGAGTTCTTCCTGTCGATGAAGCGCAAGTAACACAGCGTTTCAGGTCCGAAAGAATGGCGCCCTCAGGGGCGCCATTTTTTTTGCGCCCGCTTTTTCAGCGCCCGGCAGCCAAATGCCCCTCGGAGCAGGTAGGATGTACGCCTATTTTACGGGTGGCATGGTTAATGAAATTCAAGGATCTTCGGGATTTCGTGCAGCAACTTGAGCAGCGCGGAGAGTTGAAACGTATCCAGATGCCGGTGTCCCCGGTGCTGGAAATGACTGAGATTTGCGACCGCACCCTGCGCAACAAGGGCCCGGCGCTGCTGTTCGAGAACCCGACCGGCTATGACATTCCGGTGCTCGGCAACCTGTTCGGCACGCCCGAGCGCGTGGCCTTTGGCATGGGCGCCGAATCGGTCAGCGAACTGCGCGAGATCGGCAAGCTGCTGGCCTTCCTCAAGGAGCCCGAGCCGCCCAAGGGCCTGAAGGACGCCTGGTCGAAGCTGCCGATCTTCCGCAAGATCATTGCCATGGCGCCCAAGGTGGTCAAGGACGCGGTGTGCCAGGAAGTGGTCATCGAAGGCGATGACGTCGACCTCGCCATGCTTCCGGTGCAGACCTGCTGGCCCGGCGACGTCGGCCCGCTGATTACCTGGGGCCTGACCGTCACCAAAGGCCCGAACAAGGACCGCCAGAACCTCGGCATCTACCGCCAGCAAGTGATCGGCCGCAACAAGGTAATCATGCGTTGGCTGAGCCACCGTGGCGGCGCGCTGGACTATCGCGAGTGGTGCGAAAAGCACCCGGGGCAGCCGTTCCCGGTTTCCGTGGCCCTCGGCGCTGACCCGGCGACCATCCTCGGCGCCGTGACTCCGGTGCCCGACAGCCTGTCCGAATACGCCTTCGCCGGCCTGCTGCGCGGCAACCGCACCGAACTGGTGAAGTGCCGTGGCAATGACCTGCAAGTGCCGGCCACGGCCGAAATCATCCTTGAAGGCGTGATTCACCCGGGCGAAATGGCCGATGAAGGCCCTTACGGCGACCACACCGGCTACTACAACGAAGTCGACAGCTTCCCGGTGTTCACCGTCGAGCGCATCACCCATCGGATCAAGCCGATCTACCACAGCACCTACACCGGCCGTCCGCCGGATGAGCCGGCGATCCTTGGCGTGGCGCTCAACGAAGTGTTCGTGCCGATCCTGCAAAAGCAATTCCCGGAAATCACCGACTTCTACCTGCCGCCCGAAGGCTGCTCGTACCGCATGGCCATCGTGACCATGAAGAAGTCGTACCCAGGCCATGCCAAGCGGGTAATGCTCGGTGTGTGGTCGTTTTTGCGACAGTTCATGTACACCAAGTTCGTTATTGTCACCGACGACGACATCAATGCCCGCGACTGGAACGACGTGATCTGGGCCATCACCACGCGCATGGACCCCAAGCGCGACACGGTGATGATCGACAACACGCCGATCGACTACCTCGACTTCGCCTCGCCGGTGTCGGGCCTGGGCTCGAAGATGGGCCTGGACGCCACCCACAAGTGGCCGGGCGAAACCACCCGTGAGTGGGGCCGGGTGATCGTCAAGGATGAAGCCGTCACGGCCCGTGTCGATGCCATGTGGAAAGAATTGGGAATAGATTGATGCGTGTAACCCTGCAACCTTCCGGCGCCATCCTGGAGCTGGTCCCCGGCGAGCGAATCCTCGAAGGCGCGCGCCGCCTGGGCTACGAATGCCCCCAGGCCTGTCGCAACGGCGTGTGCCACATCTGCGCCGCGCTGCTGGTGGAAGGCCGGGTGCAGCAAGCCGGCGAGGTGCGTGACCACGGTGAGTTCTACACTTGCATTGCCGAGCCGCTGGAAGATTGCATCGTGCTGTGGGATGGCGTGCTGGCGCCGGGAGAGTTGCCGTTGCGCAAGTTGTCGTGCCAATTGAGCGAGTGCGTGGACGTCGGTGGCGACGTGTGGCGCGTGCGCCTGCGTGCGCCGGCCGGCAAGGCGGTGCGTTACCACGCCGGGCAATACCTGATGATCGAACGGGACAATGGCGAGAAGTCGGCGTTCTCCCTGGCGTCGGCGCCCCACGGCGGGCGCGAGCTGGAGCTGCATGTGCTGGCCCGCGAAGACAGCGCCCGCAGCCTGCTGGCGCAACTGCAGCGCGACCAGATGGCGCGCATCGAACTGCCCTTTGGCGACACCCACCTGGCCGAACTGCCGGACGGGCCGCTGGTATTGATCGCCGCCGGCACCGGCATGGCGCAGATGCACAGCCTGATCGAACACTGCCGCGCTTCCGGCTTCAAGCACCCGGTGCACCTGTACTGGGGCGTGCGGCGCCCGGAAGATTTCTACGAAATCGAGCACTGGGACCAGTGGCAGCAACTGCCCAACCTGTTCCTGCACAAGGTCGTCAGCGATCTGTGCGGCTGGGAAGGGCGCTGCGGGTTGCTGCATGAAGCGGTGTGCGAAGACATCAGCGACCTCAAGGCCGTGCATGTCTACGCCAGCGGTTCACCGGCGATGATCTACGGCACGCTGGATGCATTGGTCGAGGCGGGCATGGATGCGCACCAGATGCGCGCCGACGTATTTGCCTACGCCCCCCGCCCCTGAAGCCCTACGCTGAACCCCTGTGGGAGCTGGTTTGTGTGGGAGCGGGCTTGCTCGCGAATACGGTGGACCCGTCACCGAATGTGTTGACTGACACACCGCTTTCGCGAGCAAGCCCGCTCCCACATTGATTTGTGTCGTGTCAGGGTCAGAAGCGCACGCCAGTGGTCACCATCGCCGCATTGAACCCCAGCAACACCAACTCCGCCGCCACCGGCCCGTAGTGGGTCCCCACTGACGGAATAATCACCGGCGCCACGCCAAAACGGTTCAACGGGATCTTGTCGCGGTACTTGCCGCGATAACCCTGGATCGCCCCGCCTGTCAGCTTCAGGTACACCGGATAGTCAGTCATGTCATAGCGCTTGCCCGCGTAGGCGTAATACGAACGCTGACGGAACGAGTTGCGAAAGGTCGCCCCGCCATACACAAAACCCGAGGCCTCATTGCGCTCCAGGCCAATCAGGTCCTGGTTGTTGTTGTGCTCGGGGTCGGGGGCGAAGTGGCGGGTGTACACGCTGGTCTGCGCGTACCAGAAGCCTTTGTCATCTTCGGTCGCTGGCGCTTCGCTCGCCAGTGCGGTGGTGGCCTGGGCCAGGAACAGCAGGCCCGGCAATCGGAATTTTTTCATGGGTGCGACCTCGATAGTCGGTTTGAAGGGCGGCTAAGTGGGTCGTTGTGTGCACGCTATTTTGACGGCTTGCTGCGTTCCCAGGCTGAACCGGGGCTGAAGGTAGCGGGAATGCCTGCTCAAATCCTGACGAGCGGGCCCCCCGGCTTATGCTTTTGCTTATTCTTTTAAGGTATTTAATTTATCTGATAGATATCTTTAAGCTATATCTCAACGGACTACCGAATTTCTGCCAACCACCAATAACTGACCGCCACCGCCCGCCAGCCGGATCGATCGTACGCATTCAGGGCATGACGCTCTGAGTCTTGATTCCAAGGGGAGCGGTATGGGGAGCTACAAGCAACACGCGCTGTACGCGGCGATTTTGTCGGCCAATTTGCTGACCGCCGTAGGCTTCAATCCAGTATTCGCGGCCGAAACGTCCGCCACCGATGCGCCCAAACTCGACACGGTGATCGTCACCGGCACCCGCGCCCAAGAGCGCACCGCCAGCGCTTCGCTGTCGCCGGTGGATGTGATTTCCGGCGACACCCTGCGCAGCACCGGCTCCGATGAGTTGGGTGCGGTATTGGCGCGCCTGATCCCATCGATCAACTTCCCCCGCCCAAGCCTGGTGGACGGCGCCGAGCTGGTGCGCCCGGCGCAGTTGCGCGGGTTGTCACCGGATCAGGTGCTGGTGCTGGTCAACGGCAAGCGCCGTCACACCAGCGCCTTCGTCAACCTTGGCGGCGCGGTGGGCCGAGGCTCGGCACCCGCAGACCTGAACGCGATCCCGCTGTCGGCCGTGGACCATATCGAAGTGCTGCGCGACGGCGCCTCGGCGCGCTACGGCTCGGACGCGATTGCCGGGGTGATTAACGTGATCCTCAAGCACGCCGACCATGGCGGCTCGATCTCCAGCAAGTTCGGCCAGTACAAGAAGGGCGACGGCATCCAGCGCAACATCAGCGGCAACACCGGACTGGCGCTGGGCGACAACGGCTTTATCAGCCTCTCCGGCGAAGGCGCCGACAACGATTACACCAACCGCGCGGGCAAGGATTACCGCGCCGCCAGCATCGGTTCCACCACCTACGGCCAGCAGGTGTTCCGCCAGGGCGAGCCGGCAACCAATGAAGGCAAGTTCCAGTTCAATTCCGAATATGCCTTCAACGATGCGGCCGAATTCTACAGCTTCGGCGGCTACAGCAAGCGGCGCGGCGAGACGGCGGCGTTCTACCGGGCGAGCAATGCGTCCAACAACATCGCGGCGCTCAACCCCAATGGCTACCTGCCGCTAATCAAGGGCAACCTCGAGGACACCTCGCTGGTGGTGGGCCTGCGCGGGTTGCTGGCCTATGACTGGCATTACGACCTGTCGGCCAACTACGGCAAGAACCAATACGAACTCAGCACCGAAACCATCAACACCTCCCTGGGCCTGGCTACGCCGCGCAAGTTCGACAACGGCACCCTGAGCAACGACCAGAAGCAAGTCAGCCTGGACCTGTCCCGTGAGTTCGACGTGGGCTTCCTGCCGTATCCGGTGTCCGTCGCCTTTGGTGGCGAATACCTGCGCCAGGGCTATGAAATCGAAGCGGGCGACGCTGCGTCCTACTACCAGACTGGCAGTTCGGGCCTCGGCGGCTTCCGTGAGGCTGACGCCGGCAGCAGTTCACGCCACAACTGGGCGCAGTACCTGGACCTGGAAACCAACTTCACCGAAAAACTCAGCGCCTCGGCCGCCGTGCGGCATGAGGACTACAGTGATTTCGGCTCCAACGTCAGCGGTTCGCTGTCGGCACGCTACGACTTCACCCCGCAAGTGGCCTTGCGCGGCAGTATTTCCAACGGTTTCCGCGCGCCGTCCCTGGCCCAGCAGAACTTTGCGTTTACCTCGTCCCAACTGATCGGCAGCGAAATCCGCGAGGCCGGCACGTTCCCGGCGTCCAGCCAGGTCGCGCGCCTGCTCGGCGCAGAAGACCTGAAGGCCGAGAAGTCACGTAACTACAGCCTCGGCCTGGTGCTGGAACCCGCCGATGACCTGACGCTGACGGTGGACGTGTACCGCATCGATATCCGCGACCGCATCAGCCTGTCGTCCAACCTCAACCTGAGCCCGGCGACCCAGGCCTACCTGCAAGCCAACGGCGTCGGCAACATCAACTACACCACCGCGCGCTACTTCACCAATGCCACCGACACCAGCACCGATGGCGTCGACCTGGTGGCCAATTATCGCTACCAGTTCGATAACGGCATCCGCTGGAACAGCACCGTGGGCTACAACTACAACCACACCAAGGTCACGGACGTGAAGGCCAACCCGGCGATCCTCGACAGCCTCGGCGCCAACTTGGTGCGCGTGGACCGTCGCGAGAAAAGCGGCTTGCTCGGCGACACCACGCCGGAACACAAGCTGAGCCTGGGCAACGACTTCACCTTCGGCAATTGGGCGCTGCACAGCAATTTGGTGCGCTATGGTGAATTCACCAGCTATCAGGCGGACAAGGTCAACGACCAGACCTTCAAGGCAGCGTGGGTGCTGGACCTGTCGGCGGACTACAAATTGCAGAACTGGACCTTCACCCTGGGCGGCGACAACGTCACCGACAAGTACCCGGAAAAGGTCAACGCGTTCGCCAGCAGCGGCGGCAACCTCGCCTATAGCACTTTTTCGCCGTACGGTTACAGCGGTGCGTTTTATTACGGTAAAGTTGCTTACAACTGGTAACACACAGGGGACCTAAGCGATCTGTCATGACCGTTATTGAATCCGATCTTATGCAATTGGCTTACCCTCCGCGGCTCGATCTGGGGCCGCAACTCACGCACGAACAGTTGATGAGCTCGATGCAGGCCACCATGGCTCGGCATCAGGGTGGCCCGGTCTGGCTGTTTGCTTACGGTTCGCTGATCTGGCGCCCGGAATGTTCCTCGACGCAACGGGTGCGGGCACGGGTCCACGGTTATCACCGGGGCCTGTATTTGTGGTCCCACGAGCATCGGGGTACGCCGGAAGTGCCGGGGTTGGTGTTTGGCCTGGATCGCGGCGGCTCGTGCAGCGGGTTTGCCTACCGCTTGCCGGAAGATCAGCTGGAAGCCTCGCTGTACGCACTGTGGTGCCGCGAAATGCCCTATCCTTCGTACCGGCCACACTGGCTTAGCTGCCGTCTGGAAGATGGCAGTCAGGTGCAGGCGTTAGGGTTTGTGTTGGAGCGGCACTTGCCCAGCTACGCCGGCAATTTGCCGGACATTGTGCTGAACCATGTGTTGCAAAGCGCTTGCGGGCGTTACGGCACTACGCGCGATTATGTCGAGCAGACCGTCAACGCCCTGCGTAGCCACGCCATGCCAGATAAAAACCTGGAGGCGCGGCTCAAGCGTTGTGCGAAGGATTGTCCAGGCGTTTAACGCGCCGAACTGACGCTGTTGGTGTGCCACAGGGTGGGGATCAGGAACGCAATCGCCAGCACACACGCGCCGATCAGCAGCACAAAGCCACCGTCCCAGCCGAAGTGGTCCACGGTGTAGCCCATGGCCGCACTCGCCGCCACCGAACCGCCCAGGTAACCGAACAGGCCCGTGAAGCCCGCAGCCGTGCCGGCGGCTTTCTTCGGTGCCAGTTCCAGCGCCTGCAGGCCGATCAGCATCACCGGGCCGTAGATCAGGAAGCCGATGGAGAACAGCGCAATCATGTCGACCATCGGGTTGCCCGGCGGGTTGAGCCAGTACACCAGGGTCGCGACCGTCACCAAGGCCATAAACACGATGCCGGTCAGGCCACGGTTGCCACGGAAGATCTTGTCCGACATCCAGCCGCACAGCAGCGTGCCCGGAATGCCCGCCCACTCGTAGAAGAAGTACGCCCACGACGACTTGTCGACGGTGAAGTGCTTGGCTTCCTTGAGGTACGTCGGCGCCCAATCCAGCACGCCGTAGCGCAGCAGGTAGACGAACACGTTGGCGAAGGCGATGTACCAGAGCATTTTGTTGCGCAGCACGTACTTGACGAAGATTTCCTTGGCGCTGAATTCGTCTTCGTGGCTGGCGTCGTAGCCTTCCGGGTAGTCGTTCTTGTATTTCTCGATCGGCGGCAGGCCGACCGACTGCGGGGTGTCGCGCATGGTGATGAAGGCAAACGCCGCCACAGCCAGGGCCACGGTAGCCGGCACGTAGAACGCCGCGTGCCAGTCGTTGAACCACGCCATGCCGAGCAGGAACAGCGGGCCGATCAGGCCGCCGCCGACGTTATGCGCCACGTTCCATACCGACACCACGCCGCCGCGTTCTTTCTGCGACCACCAGTGCACCATGGTCCGCCCACTTGGCGGCCAGCCCATGCCCTGGGCCCAGCCGTTGATGAACAGCAAAATGAACATCATGGTCACGCTGGACGTTGCCCAAGGTGCGAAACCGAAAATGAACATCACACCTGCTGACACCAGCAGGCCGAAGGGCAGGAAGTAGCGCGGGTTGGAACGGTCGGACACCAGGCCCATGAGGAACTTGGACAGGCCGTAGGCAATCGCGATGGCCGACATCGCCAGGCCCAGCTCGCCACGGGTATAACCCTCGTCGATCAAGTAGGGCATGGCCAGGGAGAAGTTTTTGCGCAGCAGGTAGTAGCCGGCGTAACCGAAGAAAATACCGGCGAAGATCTGCCAGCGCAGGCGTCGGTAGGTGCTGTCTATTTTTTCTTCAGGCAGGGGTGCCTGGTGTGCGGCAGGTCGAAAGAAAGCAAACATTCAAGAGCTCCAAATTTCTTGTTTTGACTGCGGATGCGAATGTTACAGTTTCGTTACCGAAAATAGCATCGCCTCTTATCTGCAAACACAGGAAATGAGCACAAGTGCATGTTCTCTTACGAACATGTCGCGAATGGATAAGTGTGGGTCGTTTGATGCTCTTGAGAATGTAGGAGATCAAATGTGGGAGCTGGCTTGTGTGGGAGCGGGCTTGCTCGCGAAAGCGGTGGTTCAGTCACTGAATATATTGACTGACACACCGCATTCGCGAGCAAGCCCGCTCCCACATTGACTGCTTTTCAAATTGGTTAGCGGGTTTGGACGACTACTTTACCCACCGCCCGACGCTGCCCCAAATCATTGATCGCCTGCGCCGCCTGCTCCAGCGCATACACCTGCGACACCAACGGCTTCAACTTGCCCTCGCCATACCAGGTAAACAACTGCTGGAAATTCGCCGCATTGTCCTGCGGCTGGCGCTGGGCAAACGAGCCCCAGAACACCCCCACCACCGCTGCGCCCTTGAGCAACGCCAGGTTCACCGGCAGCTCGGGGATGCGCCCGCTGGCAAAGCCCACCACCAGCAAGCGCCCGTTCCAGGCGATGCTGCGGACGGCCTGGTCGAACAGGTCGCCACCCACCGGGTCGTAGATCACATCGGCGCCGTTGCCGTCGGTGAGGCGCTTGATCTCGTCCTTCAGGCTGGTTTCGCTGTAGTTAATCAACTCATCGGCGCCGGCCGCCTTGGCCACCGCGAGTTTGTCGGCGCTGCTGGCGGCGGCGATCACGCGGGCGCCCATGGCCTTGCCGATTTCCACGGCGGCCAGGCCCACGCCACCGGAGGCGCCGAGCACCAGCAGGGTTTCGCCGGGTTGCAGGTGGGCGCGCTGTTTCAGCGCGTGCATCGAGGTGCCGTAGGTCATGCTGAAGGCGGCGGCGGTGTTGAAGTCCATGCTCGGCGGGATCGGCAGCACGTTGTAGCCCGGCACCGCGACCTGCTCGGCAAAGCTGCCCCAGCCGGTCAGGGCCATGACCCGGTCGCCGACCTTGAGGTGGCTGACCTTCTCACCGACTTCACTGACCACGCCCGCCGCCTCGCCACCCGGCGAGAACGGGAAGGGCGGCTTGAACTGGTATTTGCCCTCGATAATCAAGGTGTCGGGGAAATTGACCCCAGCGGCATGCACGTCCAGCAGGATCTCGTTCTTCTTGATCGCTGGGCTGGCGACCTCTTCCAGCACCAGGGTTTCGGCAGGGCCGAAGGCTTTGCACAGCACAGCTTTCATCGGACTATTCCTTTGGGCGTCGTGGCCGATAAGTGTAGAAGGGCAGGTCTGTGGGTCAACGAGCATGCTCGTGCCTGATAAGTCGCCATAAGCTTGTGCTCAGCGTTGCTAGCGTTATGCTAGCGCGCAACCGAATGTGAGGAATGAACTGTGAAAGCGTGGATCCTGTTGATGCTGGCCCTGACCCTGCCGATGGCAGCCCAGGCCGAAGAAGCCAAAGAAGGCGAGGCGCCGAAAGTCAGCTACATCAGCCTCAGCCCGCCCTTCGTGGGCAACTATGGCCTGGACGGCACGGCCAAGCTCAAGGTGTTCAAGGCCGACATCGCCCTGCGCGTGACCGGCACCGAAGCTGCTGCAGCGGTCAAGGCCAATGACGCGTTGATCCGCAACCAGTTGGTGGCGCTGTTTACCCAGCAGACCAACGAGACCATGAGCACGGTCGAAGGCAAGGAGAAGCTGCGCCAGGAAGCCCTGAAGCAGACTCAGCAAGTGATGAATGACGAGACCGGCAAGCCGGTGGTGGAAGACCTGTTGTTCAACAACCTCATCATTCAGTAAGCCGGGCGCTTCGCGCCATTCGCGAGCAAGCCCGCTCCCACAGTTGACCGCGTTTCAACATGAGAATGCGGTCGAATGTGGGAGCGGGCTTGCTCGCGAAGAGGTCCTGACAGTCACCTCAAGACGCCAAACTCTTCCTGAACCGCCCTAACGCCACCAAGAAAAACACCAACCCAATCCCCGCCAACGCCAGCAAATCCGGCCACACCACACTCACCCCCGCATCCCGAAACAGAATCGCCGCACTCAAGCTCACAAAGTGTGTGGAAGGCGACCCCTGCATCACCCACTGCAACCACTCGGGCATGCTGTCCAACGGCGTACTGCCGCCGGACAACAACAGCATCGGGATAATCACCGGAATCGCCAGCAAGCCAAACTGCGGCGTCGAGCGGGCCAGGGTGGCGAGAAAGATCCCTAGCGCCGTACTGGCAAACAGATACAGCGCCGTCACAAACAGGAACAAACTCAGCGACCCGGCCAGTGGCACGCCGAGCAACCCCTTGACCACCACCTCCAGCGATATCCACGTACACAACACCACCACCAGCATGTTGCTCCAGATTTTCGCCAGCATGATCTCCAGCGCCGTCAACGGCAGCACCAGCAAATGGTCAAGGGTGCCGTGTTCCCGCTCGCGCAGCAGCGCGGTGCCGGTGAGCACGATGGCAAGGATGGTGATGTTATTGACGATCTGGATCACCGCCAAAAACCAGCCGCCTTCGAGGTTGGTGTTGAACAGCGCCCGCGTCGTCAGCAGCGCCGGTGCCTGGCTGGCGGCGTCGGTCTGGCCGCCGTAGGCCAGCAGTTCACGCTGGAAAATCCGCCCGATGTATCCCGCGCCCATGAATGCCTGGCTCATCGCCGTGGCGTCCACGTTCACCTGCACGCCGGGCTGGCGACCGGCCAGCAGGTCGGCTTGGAAGTTCGCCGGTACGTTGATTACGAAGGTGTACTCGCCGCTGTCCATGACCTTGTCCAATTGGTCGTAGGGCAACGGCACGGGCGCCTGGAATTCGGGTGGTTGCAGGGCCTCGGCCATTTGCCGCGAGAGTGCGCTGTGGTCTTCGTCGACAAACGCCACGCTGGCGTTGTGCACGCCAATCACCGAACCGGCGGCGGGCATATAGATGGCCACGGTGAAGGCGTAGAACAGAAACAGCAGCAACACGCTGTCGTGGCGCAGGCTGGTGAGTTCCTTGAGACCCAGGCGCAGGATGTGCGCGAACTTATGCATCAGGCCTCCTGCTTCTTGAGCATGATTAGGCTCAGCCCGGTAAACCCGAGGAAAAACCCGAACAGCGCCAGGCATTGCGGCCACAACTGGCGCAGGTCCAGGGCCTTGGTGAAGGTGCCCACGGCGATATCCAGGAAGTGCCCCGCCGGAAACAGCATGCCCATCAACGCCGCCGCGCCTTCCAGGGACGAGCGCGGCACGATCAGCCCGGAGAACTGGATGGTGGGCAGGCTGGTGATAATCATGGTGCCGAGGATCGCCGCGATCTGGGTGCGGGTGAACGCGGAAATCAGCAGGCCCATGCCGGTGGTGGCCAGCACATACAGCAGGCCGCCGAACGCCAGGGTCAGGCCGCTGCCTTTGAAGGGCACGCCGAACAGCCAGCGGTTCATCGCCACCAGCAGCGCCAGGTTGACCAGGCTGACGGCCAGGTACGGCGCCTGTTTGCCCAGCAGGAATTCCAGGCGTGTCAGCGGCGTGGCGTAGAAGTTGGTGATCGAACCCAGCTCTTTTTCCCGCACGATGCCGAGGGCGGTGAGCATCGCCGGGATAAACGCCAGGATCAGCGCCATCACGCCGGGGCCGATGGCGTTCACGCTGACCACGTCCTGGTTATAGCGAAAGCGCGTTTCCAGCTTGGCCGCCGCCTGGGTGTGTTGCGGCTGGCTGCTCAGTTCGCCCAGTTGCTGCAGATTGGCCTGGTGCACGGCCTCGACATAGTTGCGGCTGGTTTCCGCGCGAAACGGCATGCCGCCGTCGAGCCACGCCGCCACGGTGGGTTGGCGCCCGGCGTAGAGGTCGCGGCCAAAGCCCGGTGGGATCTCCAGGGCCAGTTTGATTTCCGATCGTTGCAGGCGCCGGTGCAGTTCGTTCGAGTCCTGGATTGCTGGCTGCTCGGCGAAATAGCGCGAGCTGCGAAACGCTTCCAGGTAGGCGCGGCTCTGGGGCGTCTGGTCCTGGTCGTAGACGGCAAAGGCGAGGTTTTCCACATCCAGGGAGATGCCGTAGCCAAAGATCACCATCATGAACATCGCCCCCAGCAGGGCAAACGCCATGCGCACCTTGTCCCGCAGCAACTCCTTGCCTTCGCGGCTGGCCACCGCCAACAGGCGCGTCAGGCTGAAGCCGCGTTTGCTCACCGGCGGCGCAGCGGTTTCGCTGACGGTGGCGGTGGGCGCGCTGGGTTCGGGCTCGCCCTGGGCCTGTTCCAGGCAGGTGACGAAGGCGGCTTCCAGGGTGTCGCCGTGGAATTGCCGTTGCAGCGCGTCCGGCGTGTCGCAGGCGAGCACCTTGCCCGCGTGCATCAGCGAGATGCGGTCGCAGCGCTGGGCTTCGTTCATAAAGTGGGTGGACAGGAAGATGGTCACGCCCTGTTCGCGGGACAGTTCGATCAGCAAGCGCCAGAAATCATCCCGCGCCGCCGGGTCAACGCCCGAGGTCGGTTCATCGAGGATCAGCACCTCCGGGCGATGCAGCACGGCAACCGCCAACGATAAGCGCTGGCGCAAGCCGAGGGGCAGTTCGCCGGAGGGTTGCTCGGCCACGTCGCCGAGGTCGAAACGCTGGATCAGCTCATCAATGCGCGGGCCGCTGTCGGCCTTGGGCAAGTCGAACAATTGCGCATGCAGCACCAGGTTCTGGCGCACGCTGAGTTCGCCATACAGCGAAAAGCTTTGCGACATGAACCCCACGCGCTTGCGGGTGGCCAGGTCCTTGGCGTTCACCGGGTTGCCCAGCAGCTTGGCGCTGCCTTCGGTGGCCGGCATCAGCCCGGTGAGGACCTTCATGGTGGTGGTCTTGCCGCAGCCGTTGGAACCGAGGAAGCCGAAGATCTCGCCGCGACCAATGGCAAAGCTGACCTGGTTCACCGCCGTGAAGTCACCAAAACGCAGGGTCAGGTTGTGGGCTTCGATGGCGATGTCGGTGTTGTCGCTTTCCCGTGGCGGGATCACCAGCGCCTGGTTGTTGTGGGCGCTGTCGCCCTGGAAGTGGGTGAAGGCTTCATCCAGCTTGCCGCTGGGTGTGACGGCGGCCAGTTCGCGGCTGAGGCCGTCGGCGATCAGCTTGCCGCGATCGAGCATCAGGCAGTGTTCGAATTGTTCGGCCTCTTCCATGTAGGCCGTGGCCACCAGCAGCGTCAGTTGCGGGCGTTCGCTGCGTACGGTTTCGACCAGCTCCCAGAAGCGGCGGCGCGACAGCGGGTCGACGCCGGTGGTCGGCTCGTCGAGGATCAGCAGGTCCGGGTCATGGATCAGCGCGCAGCACAGGCCGAGTTTCTGCTTCATCCCGCCGGACAGCTTGCCCGCCGGGCGTTCGGCAAAGCGCGCGAGGTCGGTGGCCAGCAGCAGGTTGTGCATGCGCTGGTCGCAATCGGTTTTGGACAGGCCGAACAGGGTGGCGAAGAAACGGATGTTTTCGCTGATGGACAACTCGGGATACAAGTTGCCGCCCAGGCCTTGGGGCATAAAGGCGATGCGCGGGTACAGGCTGTTGCGGTGGCGGCGGTCCTGGATCGAGCCGCCGAGCACCTGCAACTCGCCGGTCTGGAGCTTTTTGACCCCGGCGATCAACCCCAGCAGGCTCGACTTGCCCGCGCCATCCGGGCCTATCAAGCCGCAGCGCGTGCCGGCGGGCAGGCTGAAGGCGATGTCGAGCAGGGCCTGTTGCTTGCCGTAGCGATGGTTGATCCCGGTGGCGTGCAGCGCCAGGCCGGTCATTGCAGGTTGGCCGGCCAGTCGATATCGGCCGTGCGCACATAGCCGGCGCCGGGCATGCCCGGTTTGGCTTGGGGCACGGCGTCGGGGTGGGTCAGGCGCAGTTTGACGCGGAACACCAGTTTCTGGCGTTCGTCGCGGGTTTCCACTTCTTTGGGGGTGAACTGCGATTTGGCGGCGACAAAGCTGATCTTGGCTGGCAGCGGTTGCTGGGGCAGGGCGTCGAGCAGGATGCGCGCTTCGCTGCCGATGGTCAGGCGACCGGTGACGGAGGCGGGTAGGTAGAGGTTCATGTACTGGTCATTCGGATCGATCAGCAGCAGCACGCGTCCGCCCGCGCCGAGCACTTCACCGGGCTCGGCCAGGCGCAGTTGGATGATCCCGTCGATGGGCGCGCGCAGGCTGCTGTCGTCGATCTCGCTGTTGAGCTGGGCAACCTGGGCCTGGGCGGCGCCGATGGCGGCCTTCACCGAATTGACCTGGGCTTGCGCAGCGATCACCGCCGCGTTGCCGGTGTTTTGCCGGGCTTGCTGCTGGTCGATCAATTGGCTGCTGGCGAAGCCGCGCTTGTACAGCTCCTGGGTGCGCTTGAGTTCCTGGTTGGCCAGCAGTTGCTCGCTTTGGCGCAGTTGCACATTGGCCTCGGCGGCGGCGAAGTTTTCCTTGGCGCGCAGCACTTCGGCTTCGGCCTGGGCGCGTTGGGCTTCGAGGGTGCGGGTGTCCATGCGCGCCAGCAGTTGGCCCTTGAGCACCTTGTCGCCTTCATCCACACGCACTTCGGCCAGGCGCCCGGGGATCTTCGCGGCGATCTGCACTTCGGTGGATTCCAGGCGCCCGTTGCCCATGCTCAGGCCTTCGGGCAGGCGGTCCTGGGTCGAGCGCCAGTAACCGAAGCCGCCGGCGCCGAGCAGCAGGGCGATCAGGGCGATGGCGAAAATACGGGAGGTGTGGGTGTTCTGCGACATGGCGGCTTCCTGCGGCAATAGCGTCCTAGTTTGACCGGACGGCGCCCGGAGGCGGTTGATACCGGTCAAATGAAGCGCAAGCCTAACGCGCTTGGCGCACAGATGCATGCGCCAGGCGCGTGACCGCCGGGTTCTGCCCCGTTAACCCAGGGCCAGCACCGCCTCCCATTGCGCGGCAGTCACCGGCATCACGGACAACCGGCTGCCTTTTTGCACCAGCGGCAACTCGGCGAGGGCGGTTTGTTGTTTCAGGTAGCCCAGGCCCAGCACCTTGGCAAAGGTTTTGACGTGGGCCACATCAATCGCGCTCCACGGGTTTTTCTCCGGGGTGGCCTTGGCGTCGAAATAGTGGCTTTCTGGCTCGAGCGCTGTGGGGTCCGGGTAAGCGGCCTTGATGATTTTTCCGATGCCGGCAATCCCCGGCTCCGGGCAGCTGGAGTGGTAGAAGAAAAACTCGTCGCCCTCGGCCATGGCGCGCAGGAAATTGCGCGCCTGATAGTTGCGCACCCCGTCCCAGCGGGCTTCGCCGAGCTTTTCCAGGCCCTTGATGGAGAGTTCGTCGGGCTCGGATTTCATCAGCCAATAGGCCATTTTTGCGCTCCTGAAAATGGGATTGGGCAAGTTGTCAGGCAATTAAATGACAAACCGACAGTCGGTTGGCGTCAAGGTTTGCGTGTTGGTTCACGTTACCGCAGAATGCCCGCTTTTAAGCTTGACGCCGCTGCAACGGACTACTTTGGAACGTTGTTGTCATCGTGTACGAGGTGCCTGAAGGGGGGCAATCGATGCAACGTAAGCCGGATTTACTATGGATTTTGGTTATTTTGTTTGGTCTGGGCGTCGTGACCACCGGGTATGCCCAAAGCCTCTGGTCGAACAAGACCGATGCACCCATTGAGCTGACTCAGCAACAGCCGCAACCGTTCAAGCGCTGACCCTTCTTCCAGACGCCGCTGTTTACTGCGGCGTCTGCGCGATATACCACTGCTTATCCGTGACGGTGCCAGCCAATGGCACATCCCAGCTCGCCTGCGCCAATCGTTCGACCTTCTGACATTCATGGGCCAGGCCCAGCAGTGTCGGCTTGCGCCAGCTTTTGCGGCGCGCCAGGTAAGCGAGGCTGCGGTCGTAGAAACCGCCGCCCATGCCCAGGCGCCCACCCGCGTCATCGAAACCGACCAACGGCAATAACACCAGGTCCAGCGCCCAGACCTTGCGCTGCTGGCCGATGTTCACCCGTGGCTCGAGGATGCGGAAGCGATTGGGCTGCAACTTCTCCCCACGCCGTACGCGCTGGAACACCATCTTGGTCCGTGGCCACGCGCTGAGTACCGGCAGGTAAGTGGCCTTGCCCCGGCGCTGGGCCGCACGCAGCAGCAGGCGCGGATCGATTTCACCGTCCGTCGGCAGGTATAAGGCAATATGTTTGGCTCGGCGAAACAGCGGGTGCTGTGCCAGTTGCCGATACAGGCCGTGGGCGGCCTTGCGTTGCTCGCTCGGCGTGAGTTCGCGGCGGGCTTTGCGCAACATGCGTCGAAGTTGCGGACGGGAAAGCGGCGCAGGTTCGGTCATGGTTTCGGCTCATAAAACAATGCCAGTCCGAAGACTGGCATTGAGTTTGGGAATTCAGGCTCCCCGACAGAGCCGCTGTCGACTTAGCCCTTGAACCCGAAAGTTCAAGGTGGAAGAAGCAGTAGGCTTTAAGGCTTTCCGTCTAGCGGACATGCACACCAGCCCAACGTGCAACTTCCAGGGTAGTGCGAATCGGCTCAGGGACATCGCCGACTGGCAAACACGCCAGGGAGTGGGGCGAGTATACCTTAAACGTCGGCGGCAATCAGCCCTTGGGTGCGTCTGAATCGCTGGAAAGCGCCAGATCCACACGTTCCAGCAGGTCGCGCACCTGCTCGCGCGTCGAGCCGCTGGCCTGTACGTCAGGGCGTTCCTGCTTGTGCAGCAGATCGTGGGTGATGTTCAGCGCGGCCATCACGGCGATACGGTCGGCGCCGATGACTTTGCCGCTGCTGCGGATTTCACGCATCTTGCCATCCAGGTAACGGGCGGCGCTCACCAGGTTGTTGCGCTCTTCCTGGGGGCAGATGATCGAATACTCTTTATCCAGGATCTGCACGGTGACGCTATTGCTTGAACTCATGAGTCTTGCTCCAGGGCCTTCAGGCGCGAAATCATCGATTCGACCTTACGCCGGGCGATTTCGTTTTTTTCAATGAGGTGAGCGCGTTCCTCGCGCCAGGTTTTTTCCTGAGCTAGTAGGAGTCCATTTTGACTCTTAAGTTGCTCGACCCGATCAATTAGCAATTCGAGTCTGGCCATCAGCGCTTGCAGGTCGGTGTCTTCCATTGGGTTCCACTGGATTTGTCTGATGAATGGCAACTGCAGGATAAACGATCTGACGCCCTTGATAGTCTTGGTACGTCTGCCGGTGCTAGGATACAGCGCTCCATTCTAGACATTGCGCCGTCTGGCGCCTAGCTCACCATGCCCATTCAGAACTCCCCGTACGACGCTTTCTCCAAACTGCTGAGCACCAGCGGCCACCCTTGCTCGCCGGCCGAATTGCACGGCGTGTTGCTGGGCCGCAGCTGCACCGGCGTAGGCTTTGATGCCGACAACTGGCTGGCCGATGTGGCTGAGCTGCTGGAAACCGAGCCGACCGAGAACGTGCGTAATGCGCTGATCGGCCTGCAGGAAATGGTCAAGGGCGAGCTGACCGGTGACGACGTCACCGTGGTCCTGCTGCTGCCGACCGACGACGCGCCGCTGACCGAACGCGCCGCCGCGCTGGGCCAATGGTGCCAGGGCTTCCTCCACGGTTTCGGCGTGAACGCCGGCGGCCTGGAACTGAGCACCGACGCCAAGGAAGTGTTGCAGGATTTGGCAGCGATCTCCCAGGTGCAAGACGCCTTGGAAGAGTCCGAAGACGGCGAAGGCGACTACATGGAAGTCATGGAATACCTGCGCGTCGCGCCGCTGCTGCTGTTCACCGAGACCAAGAAGTCCGCTGAACCCGCCGCACCCAAGCCGTCGCTGCACTAAGAAAGGACGCCCATCTGCCCATGATTCATATCCCCAGAGCGGAATACACCCGGCGCCGCAAGGCGCTCATGGCGCAGATGGAACCCAACAGCATCGCGATCCTGCCGGCCGCCGCCGTGGCCATTCGCAACCGTGATGTCGAGCACGTCTACCGCCAGGACAGCGACTTCCAGTACCTGAGCGGTTTCCCCGAGCCCGAAGCGGTGATCGTGCTGATGCCCGGTCGCCTGCATGGCGAGTACGTGCTGTTCTGCCGCGAACGCAATGCCGAACGCGAACTGTGGGATGGCCTGCGCGCCGGCACTGAAGGCGCGATCCGTGACTTTGGCGCCGACGACGCGTTCCCCATCACCGATATCGACGACATCCTGCCCGGCCTGATCGAAGGCCGCGACCGGGTGTATTCGGCCATGGGCAGCAATGCCGAATTCGACCGGCACCTGATGGAGTGGATCAACGTGATCCGCTCTAAAGCGCACCTCGGCGCCCAGCCACCGAACGAATTTGTTGCCCTGGATCATCTGCTCCACGACATGCGCCTGTATAAATCGGCGGCAGAAGTGAAGGTGATGCGCGAAGCCGCCCGTATCTCCTGCGCCGCCCATGTACGGGCGATGCAGGCCAGCCGCGCCGGTTTGCACGAGTACAGCCTGGAAGCCGAGCTGGACTACGAATTCCGCAAGGGCGGCGCGAAGATGCCGGCTTACGGTTCCATCGTCGCCGCCGGGCGCAACAGCTGCATCCTGCATTACCAGCAGAATGACGCGCAGCTCAAGGACGGCGACCTGGTGCTGATCGACGCCGGTTGCGAGATCGACTGCTACGCCAGCGACATCACCCGCACCTGGCCGGTCAACGGCCGGTTTTCGCCGGAGCAAAAGGCGATCTACGAGATTGTGCTGGCCTCCCAGGAAGCCGCCTTTGCCGAGATCGCTCCCAACAAACATTGGAACCAGGCCCACGAGGCCACGGTGCGCGTCATCACCACCGGGCTGGTCAAGCTGGGCTTGTTGCAGGGCGACGTCGGCGAACTGATCGCCAGCGAAGCCTATAAAGCCTTCTATATGCACCGCGCCGGCCACTGGCTGGGCATGGATGTGCATGATGTGGGCGAGTACAAAGTGGGCGGTGAATGGCGTGTGCTGGAAGTCGGCATGGCCTTGACCGTGGAGCCGGGAATCTACATCGCGCCGGACAACCCGAACGTGGCAAAGAAATGGCGTGGCATTGGCGTACGCATCGAGGACGACGTGGTAGTGACCAAGCAAGGCTGTGAAATCCTGACCGGCGGTGTGCCCAAGACCGTCGCCGACATCGAAGCGCTGATGGCGGCTGCCCGATGAGCCGGGTCAACCTGGCGATTATCGGCGGCGGCTTGGTGGGCGCCAGCCTCGCGCTGGCGTTACAGGCCGGGGCCAAGGCCCGTGGCTGGAAGATCCTGATGATCGAGCCATTCGCGCCGGGCGACAGCTACCAGCCGAGCTACGATGCGCGTTCGTCGGCGCTGTCCTACGGCGCCAAGCAGATTTATCAGCGCCTGGGCCTGTGGCAGGACATTTCCCGCCGCGCCGAGCCGATCAAGCAGATCCATGTGTCGGACCGTGGGCGTTTCTCCACGGCACGCCTGTCCGCCCTGGAAGAGGGCGTGCCGGCGCTCGGCTATGTCGTTGAAAACGCCTGGCTCGGCCAATGCCTGTGGCAAGGCCTGGATAAAGACGTGGTCAGCTGGCGCTGCCCGGCCGAAGTCACGCGCATGGAACCGCTGCCCGACGGCTATCGCCTGACCCTCAACGATGAAACCGTGCTGGAATGCGACCTCGCCGTGCTTGCTGATGGCGGCCGCTCCGGCTTGCGCGAGCAACTGGGGATCGGCGTGAAATCCCGCCCGTACAACCAGAGTGCGCTGATCGCCAACATCACCCCCAGCGAAGCCCACAACGGCGAAGCCTTCGAGCGCTTCACCGATGATGGCCCGATGGCCCTGTTGCCGCTGCCGGACAACCGTTGCGCGCTGGTCTGGACGCGCATCGGCATGGATGCCCAGCGTTTGGCCAATCTCGATGAGCGCAGCTTCCTCAGTGAATTGCAGGGCGTGTTTGGCTATCGCCTGGGCACACTGAAACAAGTCGGCGCGCGTCATCTGTATCCGTTGACCCTGGTGGAAGCCGAAGAACAAGTGCGTTCCCACCTGGCGATCCTCGGCAATGCCGCCCACAGCCTGCACCCGATTGCCGGGCAGGGCTTCAATCTGTCCCTGCGCGATGCCGTGGCCCTGGCCGAAGCCTTGCTGGCCGGGCCGCAAGTGCCGGGTGACCTGGCGACCTTGCAGGGCTACCGCGAGCGTCAGCGCCTGGATCAGAAATTGACCGTGGGCTTCTCCGACCAGGTCACGCGCCTGTTTGGCAGCGCCCAACCGCTGGTCGCCCTGGGCCGTAACATGGGCCTGCTCGGCCTCGACCTGCTGCCGCCGGCCAAGCGCTGGTTCGCCCGGCAGGCCATGGGCCTGGGCACGCGTCCCGATGCGTAAGTGGTTGATCGAGCGCCTGGGCAAGGCGCGGCTGTTGCGTTGGATCATGACCCTGTACCCACCTTATCTGGGTGCGGGGGTGAGCGTGCAGCAGATGAGCGCCGATTTTCGTCACGTCAAAGTGCGCATGGGCCTGGGCTGGTACAACCGCAACTACGTCGGCACGCAGTTCGGCGGCAGCCTGTATTCGATGGTCGATCCGTTCTACATGTTGATGCTCATGGAGAACCTGGGCCGCGACTACATCGTCTGGGACAAGGCCGCGAGCATCGACTTTATCTCGCCGGGCAAAGGCCCGGTGTTTGCCGAGTTTTCCATCGACGACGCCTTGCTGGACGAGATCCGCCGGCAGACCGAAGGGGGCGAGAAGTACTTGCCCCACCTCAAGGTGCAGATCTATGACGGCGCCGGCACCGTGGTGGCGCGCGTCGATAAAACCCTTTACGTGCGGCGCAAGCCGCCAGCGAGACAGGCTTAAACCATGGACATGCGCGCAGATGTGCTGATTGTCGGGGCCGGAATGGTCGGAAGCGCCCTGGCGCTGGCGTTGCAGGGCAGTGGCCTGCAAGTGTTGCTGCTGGACGGCAGCCCGCTGAGTGTCAAACCCTTCGACCGTGACGCGGCCTTTGAACCCCGTGTGAGCGCATTGTCGGCGGCCAGCCAGCGCATCCTCGAACGCCTTGGCGTGTGGGACGGCATTGTCGAGCGCCGCGCCAGCCCTTACGGCGAGATGCAGGTGTGGGACGGCAGCGGCACCGGGCAGATCCATTTTTCGGCGGCCAGCGTGCATGCCGAAGTGCTGGGGCATATCGTCGAAAACCGCGTGGTCCAGGATGCGTTGCTCGACCGCCTGCACGACTGCGACCTCGGCCTTTTGGCCAATGCGCGCCTGGAGCAGATGCGCCGCTCCGGCGATGACTGGCTGCTGACCCTCGCCGACGGCCGCACCTTGCGCGCGCCGCTGGTGGTCGCCGCCGACGGCGCCAACTCCGCCGTGCGCCGCCTCACCGGCACCGCGACCCGCGAATGGGATTACCTGCACAACGCCATCGTCACCAGCGTACGCAGCAGCCAACCGCACCAGCGCACAGCCTGGCAGCGTTTTACCGACACCGGCCCGCTGGCGTTTTTGCCGCTGGTACGCGATGGGCAGGAGGACTGGTGTTCGATCGTCTGGTCCACCACGCCGGCTGAATCCGAACGCCTGATGGCGCTGGACGATGAGAGCTTCTGCCGCGAACTGGAGCGCGCCTTTGAAGGGCGCCTGGGCACGGTGGTCAGTGCCGACCCGCGTGTCTGCGTGCCCTTGCGCCAGCGCCACGCCAAACGCTACGTGGCCGAAGGCCTGGCGTTGATCGGCGACGCGGCCCACGTGATCCACCCGTTGGCGGGGCAGGGCGTGAACCTGGGCTTCCTTGACGCGGCAACACTGGCCGAAGTGCTGCTGGCCGCCACCGAACGCGGTCAGCGCCTGGCGGACGTGAAAGTCCTGAGCCGCTACGAACGTCGGCGCATGCCGCATAACCTGGCGCTGATGGCGGCGATGGAAGGGTTTGAGCGCTTGTTCCAGGCCGACCAACTGCCGCTGCGCTGGTTGCGCAATGCCGGGCTCAAGATGGTCGACCAGATGCCCGAAGCGAAAGCGGTGTTTGTGCGTCAAGCGTTGGGTTTAAGTGGCGACCTCCCAGACCTCGCCAAACCCTGACCTTGAAATGCGATCCCCTGTGGGAGCTGGCTTGCCTGCGAAGAGGCCATCAGCCCCACCGCAAAACTTTGCCCATGCAACATCTGGTAACGCCTCCATCAAGCGCCAGCAAATGTGAGTCCTTATCATTTGCCCTCTTTTTGCAAATGAGAGACCGCCCCCATGTTGGCACCCAAGCGCCTCCTGACTGCCCTGGCACTCACCCTGATCGGCAGCACCACCGTGCAGGCAGCCGACGAAGTGGTGGTCTACTCCTCGCGCATCGACGAACTTATCAAGCCGGTATTCGACGCCTACACCCAGAAGACCGGCGTACAGGTGAAGTTCATCACCGACAAGGAAGCCCCGCTGATGCAGCGCATCAAGGCCGAGGGCGAAAACGCCACTGCCGACCTGCTGCTCACCGTCGATGCCGGCAACCTCTGGCAGGCCGAGCAGATGGGCATCCTGCAACCGTTCACCTCGCCGGTGATCGACAAGAACATTCCCCTGCAATACCGCTCCTCCAACCACGCCTGGACTGGCCTGAGCCTGCGCGCGCGGACCATCGCCTATTCCACCGACCGGGTAAAACCGGGTGACCTGACCACCTACGAAGCCCTGGCTGACAAACAGTGGGAAGGGCGCCTGTGCCTGCGCACGGCCAAGAAGGTCTACAACCAGTCGCTGACCGCCACCCTGATCGAAACCCATGGCGCGGCCAAGACCGAGGAAATCGTCAAGGGTTGGGTCAACAACCTGTCCACCGACGTGTTCTCCGATGACATCGCGGTGCTGGAAGCGATCAACGCTGGGCAATGCGACGTGGGCATCGTCAACACCTACTACTACGGGCGCCTGCACAAGCAGAACCCGAAGCTGGCGGTGAAGCTGTTCTGGCCGAACCAGGGCGACCGTGGCGTGCATGTGAACCTGTCGGGCATCGGCCTGACCAAGCACGCACCGCACCCGGAAGCGGCCAAGGCGCTGGTGGAGTGGATGACCACGCCTGAGGCGCAGAAGATCTTTGCCGACGTGAACCAGGAATTCCCGGCCAACCCGGCGGTGCCGCCGTCCGCCGAAGTGGCGACCTGGGGCAAGTTCGTCGCGGACACCTTGCCGGTGGAAGTGGCGGGCAAGCGTCAGGCTGAGGCGATTCGCCTGATGGATCGCGCTGGCTGGAACTGATACAAATCGAGAGAACACAGCAGTTCAAATGTGGGAGCTGGCTTGCCTGCGATAGCATCACCTCGGTATCACTGATACACCGAGG
>NZ_JANLGL010000199.1:0-9924 GCF_024655625.1 Pseudomonas sp. 18.1.10 | reverse complement strand
GCCCCTAAAACCCCCCCCGCCCAAAAAACACGCCCCGCCCCTCGGGTTTTTGCCTGAGCGCGCGCCATGCTGCGTTGCAGGCCTTGCGAAGGGAGTAGCCATTAGCTGCGGCCTGCGCCTTGCCTGGCACGCGCTCAGGCGCAACGCACTCGCGAATTCATTGATGACACACCCTCGCACCCATTGTTTAAATCAGTTTGCCCTTAGGAGTTCCCAGCATGTCGATCAACGTCGAAGACTATTTCGCGCGCGCCACTTTTGACAAAATGAAGGCGTTCGCCGACAAGCAAGAAACCCCGTTCGTGGTGATCGACACCGCGATGATTAGCCAGGCCTACGATGACCTGCGCGCCGGTTTCGAATTCGCCAAGGTGTACTACGCCGTCAAGGCCAACCCGGCCGTCGAGATCATCGACCTGCTCAAAGAGAAAGGTTCGAGCTTCGACATCGCCTCGATCTACGAGCTGGACAAGGTCATGGACCGCGGCGTCAGCGCCGACCGTATCAGCTACGGCAACACCATCAAGAAATCCAAGGACATCCGCTACTTCTACGAGAAGGGCGTGCGCCTGTTCTCCACCGACTCCGAAGCCGACCTGCGCAACATCGCCAAGGCCGCCCCGGGTTCGAAAGTGTATGTACGTATCCTCACCGAAGGCTCGACCACGGCTGACTGGCCTTTGTCGCGCAAATTCGGCTGCCAGACCGACATGGCCATGGACCTGCTGATCCTCGCCCGCGACCTGGGCCTGGTGCCGTACGGCATCTCGTTCCACGTCGGTTCGCAACAACGCGACATCAGCGTGTGGGACGCGGCGATCGCCAAGGTCAAAGTGATCTTCGAACGCCTGAAAGAAGAAGACGGCATCCACCTCAAGCTCATCAACATGGGCGGCGGCTTCCCGGCCAACTACATCACCCGCACAAACAGCCTGGAGACCTACGCCGAAGAGATCATCCGCTTCCTCAAGGAAGACTTCGGCGACGACCTGCCGGAAATCATCCTGGAGCCGGGCCGTTCGCTGATCGCCAACGCCGGCATCCTGGTCAGCGAAGTGGTATTGGTTGCGCGTAAATCCCGCACCGCCGTCGAGCGTTGGGTGTACACGGATGTGGGCAAATTCTCCGGCCTGATCGAAACCATGGACGAAGCCATCAAGTTCCCGATCTGGACCGAGAAGAAAGGCGAGATGGAAGAAGTGGTCATCGCCGGTCCTACCTGCGACAGCGCCGATATCATGTACGAAAACTACAAGTACGGCCTGCCGCTGAACCTGGCGATTGGTGATCGTTTGTACTGGTTGTCGACGGGTGCGTACACCACCAGCTACAGCGCGGTTGAGTTCAATGGCTTTCCGCCGTTGAAATCCTTCTACGTGTAAGAGCAACGCTTAGTTTTTAGCGGCAAGATGCAAGAAAAAGCCCATGACCTGTCATGGGCTTTTTTGTTTCTGCTAAGCCGATAACTCACGCAACGCCGCCGTCGCCAAAAAGCCTGATCGCGAGGCGTAGCGATGGTCCTTTTGCACGCGCTCGTCGATGCGCTGTAACAGATGTTCCGGTAAAGACGCGTTGAAACGCACTGACTTGCCCAGGTAAGGCGTGAGATCAAAATCGACTATCGCCCAAACCCCACCCGCAAAATCCGGGTTATCCAAATGGGCGTCCACCTCCAGCGCTTGGGGCAACGGTTCCTGGTCTGCGACCAGCCCTTCAAGATGCAACGCCAGTGCCTCACGAACATTGTCCAGCGCTTCGGAAAAAGTCGCGCCGGCCGAGAAACACCCCGGCACATCAGGGACAGTCACGCTGTAATCCGAGTCGGCATCTTTATGTACCACCACTGGAAACTTCATTGCTCCTCCTTTGGACGAGCCCCAGGGACTCCATCCAACTCATCAAGCAAGGCCATCACTTGATGCCTGCTGATTTAAAAATACTGTGCAGCGTGCCTTTGGCAATCTCTGATTTGGGATGAGGAAAGGTCACTCGCCCCCGCTTCACCGGATGCTTGAACTGGTGATGGCTGCCCTTGACTGCCACCTCAAACCAACCATCCGCTACAAGCAGTTCTATTACCTCTCGACTTTTCATCGCCCACCCTTTCAGCGTGTACATTACACACTGCTGGATGGCAATGGTTTTTTATACACACGAAACACACCAATGAAAAAGCCCGCTTAACCTTCAAGCGGGCTTGTGTGGCGCGATGCTGACGAGGGGCGAACCGTTTTCGCCAGAAAACTAATGTCAGTTTTTATGCCTGGCTCTGCTTGATGTGGCGAGGGAGCTTGCTCCCTCGCCACATTACAAAACTACAAGTACGGCCTGCCGCTGAACCTGGCGATTGGTGATCGGTTGTACTGGTTGTCCACCGGTGCGTACACCACCAGCTACAGCGCGGTTGAGTTCAATGGCTTTCCGCCACTGAAATCCTTCTACGTCTGCCCCCCGCCCGATCGTTCCCTCGCTCCGCGTGGGGACGCATCTTGTGACGCTCCGCGTCACGCGCGGACGCAGAGCGCCCAGAGCGGCATTCCCACGCAGAGCGTGGGAACGATCAATAAAAAACCCATGACATGTCATGGGTTTTTTTATGGGCAAAAATCATCGATCTTCACGGACGTGCCACAACCGCAAGATATAGATTGTGGATGCTTGAATCTCATAGCGTATTTCGTAGCGCCCCACTAAAAGCCGTCTTACGTCGCGCGGCTCAAACTCTTCGACTCGCTCGCCTATCCGCGGATTACTCAGCAAACTCAAAGGCGCTTTGGACAGTGACTGCACGGTGCGTGCCGCAGCAGGGCGATTTACAACAGCGAGAAAGTCGAAAAGCCTAGCCAGGTCTGATAAGCCCTTGCTAGTCCACTTCAACTCCATCAGAGCGGCACCGGCAGTGGCGTATCAGTGCTCAGGCTGTCTGCCCAGGCTTGAACCGCCTGCTGATCAATCACACGGCCGGCGTCAACATCAGCCATGGCTTCCCGAGTAAGCCGGCTGCGCTCCTCTTCCAGATCAACCCAATCAGCGAGAGCTTGCTTGACGATCCAACCACGCGAACGATCCAATCGCGCCGCCATCTGATCAACTTTTTGCGCAAGGGCCGTAGGAACGTGAGCTGTCAGGACTTTGGTATCAGCACCCATAATTCCTCTCTTCGCAGCATTGCGAAACACATGATTAAAACTGAATCAGCTCCAATCATAGTGATTTTGGCTAGGGCAACAACCGCAGCGCTCTACCGCCCATCGCTTAGTTGAAAAATCCGCAATTCGAACTCCTGCGCAAAGGATCGGATCTGTGGCTGCGCAGCGCTCAACAGTGCTTTGTACGCCGTGCGAAAGAACTTCAAATTCCCCCCCACCAACGCCTTGCGCAACCACGCCAACGCCGCATCGACCTGCCCTCTGTCCGCCAGCACCGCCGCATAGCTGAACTGCCCGCGAAAATCCCCGCCTTCGGCCGAGCGACGATACCAATCCACGGCTGCGTCCAGATCCTGCGCACAGAACCGGCCGTCCTCCAGATAACGCCCCAACAAGTTCATCGACTTGGCATGGCCTTGCTCGGCTGCCTGGCGATATAGGCCCAACGCTTGTTGTTGGTCTTCGGTAACACCCCGCCCGGTCGCCAGCAAATTGGCATAGTTGTACTGCGCCCAATCCAAACCCGCTTCAGCCGCCAAGCGGTATGCCTTCGCCGCAGCAACCTCATCGGCCGCACAGCCCCAACCATGCTCCAGACACCGCCCAGCCATATTGCGCGCCATCAAGTGCCCGCCCTGGGCCGCGATCTGGAACCAGCGCAACCCCAGCGCTTCATCCCGCGCAATGCCACGGCCTTCCAGGAGGATTTGCCCGAGCAGCGCCTGGGCATCCACCACGCCTTCTTTTGCCGCCATCAGGATCGCCTGGGCAGCGCGCACCGGGGAGTCGTCGAGCATGGCTTGCAGTTGCTCGACGTTGAGCACTTCTTCACGGCGCAACAAGAAGCCCATGTCAGACCTCGACCCAGCGGCGCAACAGGTTGTGGTAGGTGCCGGTGAGCTGGATCAGGGCCGGATGGTCGGGCACATCGGCAGTGAGTTGCTGGATCGCGCCATCCATTTCAAACAGCAGGGTGCGCTGGCTGTCTTCGCGCACCAGGCTTTGGGTCCAGAAGAACGAGGCGTAGCGCGCGCCACGGGTCACGGCGTTGACTTTGTGCAGGCTGGAGCCGGGGTACAGCACCATGTCGCCGGCGGGCAGTTTCACCCGTTGCAGGCCAAAGGTGTCCTGGATCTCCAGTTCGCCGCCGTCGTATTCCTCCGGGTCGCTGAAGAACAAGGTGGACGACAAGTCCGTGCGCACCCGCTCAATGCTGCCCCGGGCCTGGCGTACGGCGTTGTCGATATGGAAGTCGAAACTGCCGCCGCTGGTGTAGCAGTTGAACAGCGGCGGGAAGACCTTGTGCGGTAACGCCGCTGACATAAACAGCGGATTTTTCCACAGCCGCTCGAGCATCGCCGCCCCGATTTCCTTGGCCAGCGGGTGGCCTTCGGGCAGTTGCAGGTTGTGCTTGGCTTTGGCGGACTGGTGCCCGGCGGTGATTTTGCCGTCGGCCCAATCGGTGCTTTCCAGGGCTTGGCGGATGCGCTGCACTTCCTCACGAGAGAACAGGCCGGGAATGTGCAGCAACATGGGCGATACCTGAATGCAGAGAGGCGCCAATGGTATTGATTCTTATCAAGCCTGTAAAACGCCGTGGACGGATGACATCGTAAAAACCGTAAGCAAAAAGTGTAAAGAATGTAAATTCAATGCAATTAGCAATGTATCGCAATTGATAGAAAGTCGTGTTCGCCCTATATTCCGCCGCCTCACATCCTTGGGGAAAGGACACGTCATGTCGCGCACTTCAATAAAAACACCTGCCAGTTCACCACGTCTGTTGGCTTCGGCCATCGGCGTCGCCCTGACCGCCAGCTCTGCTGCCCATATGGCGCAAGCGGCCGACGACACTGAACAAAAAGGCGAGCGCAACAGCATCTCCCTGGGCGCCACCAGCATCACCGGCCAGGAACAGGACCAGACCTCCTACCAGGTGGAAAAAGCCTCCTCGCAGAAGTACACCGCACCGCTGGTGGACACCCCGCGTTCGGTCACCGTGGTGCCGCAACAAGTCCTCAAGGACACCGCCGCCACCTCGCTGCAAGATGCCTTGCGCACCGTACCGGGGATCACCTTCGGCGCCGGCGAAGGCGGCAACCCACAGGGCGACCGTCCGTTCATCCGGGGTTTTGATGCCCAGGGCGACACCTACCTCGATGGCGTGCGCGACACCGGCGGCCAAAGCCGCGAGATCTTCGACATCGAATCCATCGAAGTCAGCAAAGGCCCGAACTCGTCCTTCGGCGGTCGCGGCTCGGCCGGTGGCAGCCTCAACCTGGTGAGCAAGACCCCACAAGCGCGGGACTTCACCAACGGCGGTTTCACCTACGGTTCCGACCAGACCCGCCGCTACGTGCTCGACGTGAACCGCCAGTTCCTCGACGACAGCGCCGCGTTCCGCCTGAACCTGATGAGCCACGAACAAAACGTCGCCGGCCGCGACGCCGTCAATTACGACCGTTGGGGCGTGGCCCCGTCGCTGACCTTTGGCCTGGGCACCCCGACCCGCGTCAACCTCAGCTACTACCACATGGAAAGCAACGACCTGCCGGATTCGGGCATTCCCTACGGCTACGGCTCGGCCACGACCACCACCCACGTCCACGACAAACCCACCGACGGCGGCGACAGCAGCAACTTCTACGGCCTCAAGGACCGCGACTTCCGCAAGACCCGCGCGGACATCAGCACGATCTCCGTCGAGCACGACCTGAACGACAGCATGACGCTGAAAAACACCCTGCGTCATGGCAGCACCGGCCAGGACTACGTCCTCACCCAGCCGGACGACAGCAAAGGCAACGTCAACAAGTACGGCACCGTATGGCGCCGCGCCAACGCTCGCGTCTCCACCACGACCACGACCACCAACCAGACCGATCTGTTTGGCAGTTTCCAGGCGCTGGGCTTCAAGCACAGCTACTCCACCGGCCTGGAATTCACCGGTGAAGAAACCCGCGTCAGCGGCTACACCATCACGCCAAATGCCAACCCAACCCCTAACGGCTGCTTGCCGGGCATGGTCGGCAACAGCGGCGGCAGCTGCACCTCCCTCGGCAACCCGAACCCGGACGACGCCTGGACCGGCAGCGTCGCACGCAACTACATGGGCACCAACACCAAGGCCACCAGCCGCGCCGCCTATGTGTTCGACACCATCGAGCTGGACCCGAAATGGCTGCTGAACGTCGGTGTGCGCTACGACACCTTCGACACCGAAGCCAACACCAACGCCACCACCGGGCGCACCAAGGTCAAGGACGACAGCCAGTTCTTCAACTGGCAGGCCGGCCTGGTCTGGAAGCCGCTGGAAAACGGCAGCATCTACACCTCCTACGCCACCTCGGCGTCGCCCGCCGGCGGCCTGGTGGGTGAAGGCGTCGACAACAACTCGCTGCCCACCGGCGTCAACACCAGCGACCTGAAACCGGAAGAAACCGTCAACTACGAGCTGGGCACCAAGTGGGACCTGTTCCACAACCGCCTGTCGCTGTCGGCTGCGGTGTTCCGTACCGAGAAGAAAAACACCCGCATCCTGGTGGATTCCAACACCTACGAAACCGCCGGTGAGTCTCGCGTCGACGGCCTGGAACTGTCCGCCAGCGGCAAGATCACCGAGCAATGGCAAGTGTTCGCCGGCTACAGCTACCTGAAAAGCGAGCTGGTGGATCCAGGCAAGAACGGCAACCGCCTGGGCGTCGTGACGACCGGTTCGAACAAAGGCAACCAGATGCCGAACACCCCGGAAAACTCGTTCAGCCTGTGGACCACTTACAACGTGACGCCAAAGCTGACCATCGGTGGCGGCGCGTTCTACGTCGACCAGGTTTACGGCGATGCGGCCAACACCGTGTATGTACCGTCCTACACCCGCTACGACGCCATGGCCAGCTACAAGCTGACCAAGAACGTCGACCTGCAATTGAACGTGCAGAACCTGACCGACAAGACCTACTACGACAAAGCCTACGCCTCGCACTTCGCCAACCAGGCGGCGGGTCGCACGGCGTTGCTGTCCACCAGCTTCCACTTCTAAAAGCGGGCAGCAAACGGCAAAAGCCCCACGCATCGGATGCGTGGGGCTTTTGCGTGTAAAACAGAATATTTCTCGATAACCCACGGCATAATGCGCGCCGTGCATTTACAACCAGATAGACGAGGCGGTCAGACGTGTTGAAGAAAACCCTGTTCCAGTTGCACTGGTTCTTCGGCATTACGGCCGGGCTGGTGCTGGCCTTGATGGGGATCACCGGGGCAGCGGTTTCGTTTCAGGATGAAATCCTGCGGGCGCTCAACCCCAGCGTATTGACGGTCGCAAAACGCGACGCCGGCGTACTGCCGCCCGCCGAACTGGTGCGCAAGCTGGAGGCCACCGAAGGCCAGACCGTGGCCATGCTCTTCGTCGAAAGCGACAGCGGCAATGCCGCGCGCGTGTTCTTCACCCCGCCACCCGGCGAGCGCCGTGGCCAGTTGCGCTATTTCGATCCGTACACCGGCGACTACATGGGCGACGTGGTCGGCCAGGACGTGTTCGGCTTCCTCCTGCAATTCCACCGTTTCCTGGTGATGGGCGACACCGGGCGCAATATCACCGGCGCGTGCACGCTGATCCTGGTGTTCTTCTGCCTGTCCGGCCTGTACCTGCGCTGGCCGCGCCAAGTGGCGAGCTGGCGCGTGTGGCTGACCCTGGACTGGCGCAAGAAAGGTCGCAGTTTCAACTGGGACCTGCACTCGGTGTTCGGCACCTGGTGCCTGCTGGCCTATCTGTTGGCGGCGCTGACCGGGCTGTATTGGTCCTACGACTGGTACAACCAGGGCGTGACCAAACTGCTCTCCGACGCGCCGCAAAACGAGCGCATGCGCAAACGCGGCCCGCCGCCGCAAGGCCCGGCGCCCGTGGCCAACTACGACGCGATGTGGAGCAGCATCTACAGCAGCGCCGGCCCTGGCTTGAGCGCCTACAACATCCGCATGCCCGCCGTCGCCGGGCAACCGGCCACGGTCTATTACCTGCTGCAAGACTCGCCCCATGACCGCGCGCTAAACCAGCTCAGCCTCGACACTGCCACCGGCGAGGTCAAGTCCCACGACCGCTACGCCAGCAAGACCCTCGGCTCGCAGCTGCTGACCAGCGTCTACGCGCTGCACACCGGCAGCTATTTCGGCCTGGCGGGGCGCATCATCCTCACCGTCAGTTCGTTGCTAATGCCGTTGTTTTTCATCACCGGCTGGCTGCTGTACCTCGACCGTCGCCGCAAAAAACGCCAGGTGCGCGACGCGCGCAAAGGCCTCGGCGCCAACAGCAGCGATGCCCCGGCGTGGCTGATCGGCTTCGCCAGCCAGAGCGGTTTCGCCGAACAACTGGCCTGGCAAACCGCCGGGCAATTGCAGGCGGCCGGCCTGCCAGTGAAGGTGCAATCCCTGGGCAGCGTCAGCCAGGATGACTTGCGCCAGTCCGAAAACGCCCTGTTCGTGGTCAGCACCTTTGGCGACGGCGAAGCGCCCGACAGCGCCCGTGGCTTTGAACGCAGCGTGCTTGGCCAGGACCTGTCCCTCAAAGGCTTGAACTACTCGGTACTGGCCCTGGGTGATCGGCAGTACGAACACTTCTGCGGTTTCGCCCGGCGCCTGCATTTCTGGCTGACCAACCAGGGCGGCAACCCGCTGTTCGCCCCCGTGGAAGTGGACAGCGGCGACACCACTGCCCTGCTGCACTGGCAACAACAACTTGGCCAACTGACCGGTCACGCCCCCGCGTCGGCATGGCCGACCGCCCAATACGAAAACTGGACGCTGGCCCAACGCACCCTGCTCAACCGTGACAGCAGCGGCTCCGACGTCTACCTGCTGGGTCTGACCCCGTCTTCACCACAGACCTGGCAAGCCGGCGACCTGGTAGAAATCCTCCCGCGCAATTGCCCCTGGGCCATCGAACACTTCCTTGAAGGCCTCGGGCTGGCCGGCAGCGACGGCGTGTTGATCGACGACCTGGCGCATACCCTCGACCAGGCCCTGGCCACCCGCCAGCTGCCAACCCACCGTGCCCACCTGGTGGGCCTGCACGCCCAGGCGCTGGTGAATGCACTGGTGCCGCTGGGCATGCGCGAATACTCCATCGCCTCGATTGCCAGCGACGGCGTGCTGGAGCTGATCGTGCGCCAGGAACGCCACCCCGACGGCAGCCTGGGCCTGGGTTCCGGTTGGCTCACTGAATACGCCGCCCTCGGCTCGGCCATTAGCCTGCGCCTGCGCCGCAACAGTGGCTTCCACCTGCCGGACGCACCGGTGCCGATGATCCTGCTGGGCAACGGCACCGGCCTGGCGGGCCTGCGCAACTTGCTCAAGGCGCGCATTGCCGATGGCCAGCAGCGCAACTGGTTGCTGTTCGGCGAACGCAATATCGCCCACGACTTCCTCTGCCAGGACGAGCTGCAAGGCTGGCTGGCCAGCGGCGACCTGGCGTTGCTGGACCTGGCGTTTTCCCGCGACCAAGAGGAAAAAATCTACGTGCAGGACCGCCTGCGTGAATCGGCGGAGGTGCTGCGCAAGTGGCTGGCCGAGGGTGCGGCGATTTATGTGTGCGGGAGTTTGCAGGGGATGGCGGCTGGGGTGGATCAGGCGCTGGTGGATATTCTGGGCGGTGAAGCGGTAGAGCGCCTGATTGAACAGGGCCGCTACCGCAGGGATGTCTACTGATCCCTCAAAGCCACCGAGGATCAAAATGTGGGAGCGGGCTTGCTCGCGAATGCGGTGTGTCATTCACAGCATGTGC
>NZ_JANLGL010000198.1:0-9962 GCF_024655625.1 Pseudomonas sp. 18.1.10 | reverse complement strand
GGAGTGTCAGACGATGCATCGTTAACTGATCCACCGTCTTCGCGAGCAAGCCCGCTCCCACACAAGCCAGCTCCCACAGGGAGTTTGCATTTCAGGTCAGGAAGGGGCGTGTTCCGGGCGCTGTTGGCGCTGCGCCACCCAGTATTCCACCAGCTCCCGCAGCTGCGACAACTCCACCGGCTTGGCCATATGCCCATCCATCCCGGCCTGGCGCGCACGCTCCTTGTGTTCCGAGAGGATGTGCGCGGTAAGCGCCACCACCGGCGTGCGAATGCGCTGGTGGCTGACTTCCCACGCGCGCAGTTGCTGGGTCGCCGAGAACCCGTCGAGGATCGGCATTTCGCAGTCCATCAACACCAGGTCATAGCGCTGGGCTTTCATCGCTTCCAGCGCTTCTTCGCCATTGCTGGCGGTGTCCGGGTTGAGGTTGAGCTTGCCGAGCATGCCACGGATGACCTTGGTGGAGATGCTGTTGTCTTCGGCCACGAGGATGCGGAAGTCGGCGGGGACGGTCACCGCGGCGGGCGCGATGGGCAGCGGGCGGGGTTGGGTGTTGCCCTTGCTGCGTTGGGTCAGTTCGTCGGCCAGGGTGGTCTTGAGGGTGTAGCCCGCCACCGGCTTGGCGAGGATGCGCTTGATCCCGCAGTTGCGCGCGATGATCTTGCTCGGCGCGTTGCTGATGCCAGTGAGCATAATCAACAGGATGTCGTGGTTCAGGCTCGGGTCTTCCTTGATCTTCGCCGCCAGCTGCATGCCGGTCATGCCGGGCATGTTCTGGTCCAGCAGCACCACGTCGAAGTAGTCGCGCAGGTGCGCCTTGGTGCGCAGCAGCGCCAGGGCTTCTTTGCCGGAAGGCACCGCGCTGACGTTCAGGCCCCAGGCGGTGCATTGCTGCACCAGCACTTTGCGGCAGGTGTCGTTGTCGTCCACCACCAGCACGCGCGCATCCTTGAGCGGGCCGTCGAGGTCGGAGGTCGGGTGTTCCAGGCGTTCCGGGTCCAGCGGCAACGTCAGCCACAGGGTGCTGCCCTGGTGGCTGCCGCTCTTGATGCCGAATTCGCCATTCATCAACAGGATCAGTTGGCGGGCGATGACCAAGCCCAGGTGGCCGCTCAGGCGGGTGGCCGAGAGGAAGTTCTTGCTGTGCAGTTCGCTGTGCAAGAGGGCGTCCCGCTCGGCCGCTTCCATCGGCAGGCCGCTGTCTTGCACGGCAATGCGCAGGCGTGGCTTGGTGCTGCGTTCGTCCAGGGCAACGACGATCAGCACTTCGCCTTCATCGGTCTTTTGCAGGGCGTTTTCCAGCAGGCTCAACAGCGCCTGGCGCAGGCGGGTCGGGTCGCCACTGATGACGCGTGGCACCTGGGGCTGGATAAAGCTGATGAGCTCGACGTTCTGCTGCTCGGCCTTGGCGCGGAAGATGCTCAGGCAGTCTTCGATCAAGGCGTTGAGGTCGAACTGCACGTCATCCAGTTCGATCTGCCCGGATTCGAGCTTGGAGATATCGAGGATTTCGTTGATGAGCGTGAGCAGTTCGTTGCCGGCGCTGTGGATGGTCTGCACGTAGTCGCGCTGTTTCACCGACAGCGGCGTGCCCAGCAGCAATTCGGTCATGCCCAGCACGCCGTTCATGGGGGTGCGGATTTCGTGGCTGATCTTTGCCAGGAACTCGGCCTTGGCCGCGATTTCGGCGTTGCTGGCGGCGAGGTCGCGGCTGAGGCTGAAGCGGGTCTCGACGATGGCGCGCTGGCGTTCGCCGAGGGCCAGGCTCATCAGCAGGCCGCTGAGGCAGATAAAGGCGAGCAGGGTGACGATCAAGCCTTGCGGCGCCAGCAGCGTCAGGCCGAGCAGGGCGGGGAGGATAATCAGCGTACCGGTGTTGAACACCACCATCGCGGCCACGAACAGGCGCGCCGGGCGGTAGCCTTGCTGCCAGTGATAGGCCGAGACAAACAGCATGCTCAGGCCGGCCAGGGCCACCAGGGCGTAGGTGATGATGTTCAGCGGCAGGGTGTTGACGAACAACAGCAGCAGGCCGCACAGCACGATAAACAGAATGTCGGCCATCAGCAGCTTGTTCAGCGGGTGCGGGCCCAGGGGCATGAAGAAGCGATAGGCGAACATCAGCCCGCACGGTGCCGTCAGCAATAGGGCGAGGTAGGCGCCTGGGGTCTGGATCGCATGCCAGTTGGGCAGCCACGGCCCGACCACGTTGAGCAGCAGCGCCAGGCTCAGCATCAACAGCACTTCGCATGCCGCCAGCCACAGGCTGCTGCGTGAGCGGTGGTAGGCGAAGCGCGTGAGGTTGTGCAGGATCAGCATCAGCAGGCAGCCGAACAGCAGGCCGTAGATCAACGTCTGGGTCTGGTTGGCGGCGGCGAGGACGGCCGGTTCCAGGGTGATGTAGGGGCGCAGTTCGTGCTCGGAGACCAGGCGCAGGTAGACCTCGAGGGGTTTCTGGCTCTGGGGCATGGGCAGCATGAAGTCGCTGCTGGGCAGCGGGCGCTCGGCCTGGGGCTGGCGCGTGCCGGTGCTCTGTTGTTCCAGCAGGGTGTCGCCGTCCAGGACGTAGAGGCTCAGGTGGGACAGGTCCGGGGCAAACACCCGCAGCACTTGTTCGTGCCTGCCGGGTTGCAGCTTGAAGCGTACCCACAACGCACCGTCCGGCTGTGCGGCCGTGATCCGGTCGAGTTCGATGGGGCTGAATTGATTGGTGTAGCGGGGGGAGCGGATGTCGCTCAGTTGCAGGTCGGCCTGTTCATCAAGCAATACCGCCCAACCACTGCCTTGTGCCGCAGCCTGGGCCGGGAACAAGCAGAGCAGTGTCAGCAGACTGACTGTGAAACCTATGGCGATCCTGAGCCAGCGCACGGCGAAATCCCTTCGTAGGTTGATGCACGGGTTAACTATGCGCGGGGCGACATGTGTACGGCAAGGGCCAGGGGCCCTTGCCTAACCGAACGGATAGCTACTCTACTTACTGGTTCTCGCCACGTTCACGGGCAATCGCGCGATAGCCGATGTCGGTGCGGTAGAAACAGCCTTTCCAGTCGATCTTCGCGGCCAGCTTGTACGCCTGCTGTTGCGCGGCGTCCACACTGGCACCCATCGCGGTGGCGCACAGTACGCGGCCACCTGCGGTTACAACCTGGCCATCCTTGAGCGCGGTGCCCGCATGGAACACCTTGCCTTCCAGCGTAGCAGCTGCGTCCAGGCCTTCAATCACATCACCCTTGGCGTAGTCGGCCGGGTAACCGCCGGCGGCCAGCACAATACCGACGCTCGGACGTGGGTCCCACTGTGCTTCAACCTTGTCCAGGGCCTGGGCCAGGGCGGCTTCCACCAGCAATACCAGGCTCGACTGCAGGCGCAGCATCACTGGTTGGGTTTCCGGGTCGCCGAAGCGGCAGTTGAACTCGATGACCTTCGGGTTGCCGGCCTTGTCGATCATCAGGCCCGCGTAGAGGAAACCGGTGTACACGTTGCCTTCGTCGGCCATGCCACGCACGGTGGGCCAGATCACCAGGTCCATGACGCGTTTGTGCACGTCAGCGGTAACGACTGGAGCAGGGGAGTAAGCACCCATGCCGCCGGTGTTCGGGCCGCTGTCGCCGTCGCCGACGCGTTTGTGGTCCTGGCTGGTGGCCATCGGCAAGACGTTCTTGCCGTCGACCATCACGATAAAGCTGGCTTCTTCGCCGTCGAGGAACTCCTCGATCACCACGCGCGAACCGGCTTCACCAAAGGCGTTGCCGGCGAGCATGTCGCGCACGGCGTCTTCGGCTTCTTGCAGGGTCATGGCGACGATCACGCCTTTACCGGCGGCCAGGCCATCGGCCTTGATTACGATCGGCGCACCTTTTTCACGCAGGTAAGCCAGGGCTGGCTCGATCTCGGTGAAGTTCTGGTAGTCGGCGGTCGGGATCTTGTGACGCGCGAGGAAATCCTTGGTGAACGCCTTGGAGCCTTCCAGCTGGGCAGCGCCAGCGGTCGGGCCGAAGCAGTCCAGGCCACGGCTGCGGAACAGGTCCACGACGCCGGCGACCAGCGGCACTTCCGGGCCGACGATGGTCAGGGAGACATTCTTTTCAGCAAAGTCCGCAAGCTGCTCAAGGGCCAGCACGTCGATAGCGACGTTTTCGCACTTGGCTTCAATGGCGGTGCCGGCGTTGCCGGGGGCGACGAACACTTTCTGGACGCGTGGGTCCTGGGCAACTTTCCAGGCCAGGGCGTGTTCACGGCCACCGCTGCCAATGATCAAAACATTCATTTCAAAAACCTCAAATTCTGTAGGCGCTGCAGGAGCGCGTTTAAATGTGGGAGCGGGCTTGCTCGCGAAAGCAGTGTGTCAGTCGCAGGATATGTAGCTGATACACCGCATTCGCGAGCAAGCCCGCTCCCACACAAGCCCGCTCTCACATCTCTATCGAGTTGGATCAGTGGCGGAAGTGGCGCATGCCGGTGAAGACCATGGCGATGCCGGCTTCATCAGCCGCAGCAATCACCTCGGCATCACGCATCGAACCACCCGGTTGGATCACGGCGGTAACACCGGCTTTCGCCGCGTTGTCCAAACCATCACGGAACGGGAAGAACGCATCAGACGCCATCACCGACCCCACCACCTGCAAACCAGCATGTTCAGCCTTGATCGCAGCGATACGCGCCGAGTTCACGCGGCTCATCTGGCCCGCGCCGACACCGATGGTCTGGCGGTTCTTGGCGTAGACGATGGCGTTGGATTTAACGTACTTGGCCACTTTCCAGGCGAAGATCAGGTCGTTGATCTCTTGCTCGGTCGGTGCGCGCTGGGTCACAACCTTGAGGTCTTCGCTGCCGATCATGCCGATGTCGCGGCTTTGTACCAGCAGGCCACCGTTGACGCGCTTGTAGTCCCAGGCCGCCGCGCGGTCGGCCGACCACTCGCCGCAGGCCAGCAGGCGCACGTTGGCTTTGGCGGCCACGATGGCGCGGGCCTCATCGCTGACGCTTGGGGCGATGATGACTTCCACGAACTGACGCTCGACGATCGCCTTGGCGGTCTCGGCATCCAGCTCACGGTTGAAGGCGATGATGCCGCCAAACGCGGATTCGGTGTCGGTGGCGTAGGCCAGTTCGTACGCCTGGCGGATGCCGCCTTCAGCGTCCGGGCTCACAGCCACGCCGCATGGGTTGGCGTGCTTGACGATCACACAGGCCGGCTTGACGAAGCTCTTCACACATTCCAGCGCGGCGTCGGTGTCGGCCACGTTGTTGTAGGACAGTTCCTTGCCTTGCAGCTGGGTCGCAGTGGCGATGCCCACTTCGGCGGGCTTGGCTTCCACGTAGAACGCCGCGCTCTGGTGCGGGTTCTCGCCGTAGCGCATTTCCTGGGCCTTGATGAACTGGCTGTTGAAGGTGCGCGGGAACTGGCTGCGGCCTTCGGTGGACAGGGTTTCAGCCGCCTGGTTAACGGTGCCCATGTAGTTGGCGATCATGCCGTCGTAGGCGGCGGTGTGTTCGAATGCCTTGAGCATCAGGTCGAAACGCTGGGCGTAGGTCAGGCCGCCGGCTTTCAGGCTTTCCAGGACGTTGGCGTAGTCGCCGGCGTTGACCACGATGGCCACGTCTTTGTGGTTCTTCGCTGCCGAACGCACCATGGTCGGGCCGCCGATATCGATGTTTTCGATAGCGGTCGGCAGGTCGCAGCCTGGCTTGTTGATGGTGGCTTCGAACGGGTACAGGTTAACGGCCACCAGGTCGATCGGCTTGATGCCGTGCTCGGCCATGATCGCGTCGTCGGTGCCGCGACGGCCGAGGATGCCGCCGTGGATTTTCGGGTGCAGGGTCTTGACCCGACCGTCCATCATTTCTGCGAAACCGGTGTAGTCCGCCACTTCCACTGCGGCCACGCCGTTGTCCTGCAGCAGTTTGAAGGTCCCGCCCGTGGAGAGGATTTCCACGCCAAGGAGCTGCAAGCTCCGAGCAAATTCGAGGATGCCGGTCTTGTCGGAAACGCTAATCAAGGCGCGGCGGATCGGCAGGCGGGTAGTCTGGTCGGTCATTTCAATTTCCATCAAAAGCAAAGGAGTCAGCAAAAAAGGCGACCGTTTTTTACGCGGGCGCCTTTCTGGTTTGATTGAATGCTTACAACAAATCGTACTGCTTGAGCTTTTTGCGCAAGGTGCCACGGTTGAGGCCCAAGAGCTCACTGGCTTTGGTCTGGTTGCCCTTGACGTAGTTCATCACGCTTTCGAGCAAGGGCGCCTCGACTTCGGAGAGCACCAGGTTGTACACGTCCGTGACGGAAGCGCCCTCAAGGTGGGCGAAATAATTGTGCAGCGCCTTCTCGACACTCCCGCGAAGGGTCTGGCCTTCTTCGCTTGGCGTGTTCAGGTGCTGTTTCAAATTGACGTTGTCGCTCACGGGTGTTGTTCCACTCACTAAAGTCTCGGTCATCATCGTCATGCGGCCACCCCCTCTCCGTCCCCTGTCCCCAGGCTCTTGTAACGCTCGCTGAAGAACTCACGAACGTTGGCGCACTGTGCTTCCGTATCATCCAAACGATTGAAGTGGGCGCGAAACTCCCTGGCGCCCGGCAGGGTTGCGAGATACCAGCCGACATGCTTGCGAGCAATGCGTACTCCCATCACGTCTCCGTAGAAAGCGTGCAGGGCGGCCAGATGCTCTAGCAGAATACGTTCCACCTCGATCAACTCCGGTGCCGGCAACACTTCGCCGGTACGCAGAAAATGCTCGATCTCACGGAAAATCCAAGGCCGCCCCTGGGCAGCCCGGCCAATCAACAAGCCATCGGCACCGGTAGCGTTGAGCACGCGCCGGGCTTTCTCGGCTGAGTCGATGTCGCCATTGGCAAAGACCGGCATCGACACCGCCTGCTTGATCGCGGCAATGGTGTCGTACTCGGCTTCACCGGTGTAAAGGTCGGCGCGGGTGCGGCCATGCACCGCCAGCGCTGTAATTCCTGCCTGTTCGGCGATCTTCGCCACCGTCAGGCCGTTCTTGTTGTCCCGGTCCCAGCCGGTACGGATCTTCAGGGTCACCGGCACATCCACTGCGGCAACGACGGCCTGCAGGATCTCGGCAACCAACTGCTCATCTTTCAACAGCGCGGAACCGGCGGCCTTGTTGCAGACCTTCTTGGCCGGGCAGCCCATGTTGATGTCGATGATCTGCGCCCCCAACTCCACGTTGGCCCGGGCCGCATCCGCCAGCATCTGCGCATCACCCCCGGCGATCTGTACCGAGCGGGGCTCGGGATCACCTTCGTGGATCATGCGCATCCGCGATTTGCGGGTGTTCCACAAGCTCATGTCGCTGGTGACCATTTCCGAGACTACAAGACCTGCGCCCAACCGCTTGCACAGCTGACGAAAGGGCTGGTCGGTGACGCCCGCCATCGGGGCGAGAATCAAGCCGTTGTGCAATGTGTATGGGCCGATGCGTACCGCCGACATAGGACTTCCCTGTTGTGGGGCCGGATCATTAGAGTTCGAAAAAGGGTTGGCATGATACCCGCTCTCGATGACTGGATAAAGGCTGAATTGGATAAAATCTGAACAGTTATTTCTTTATCGCCGCCGGTTTGGTTGCGCGGCGAAAAGTCAACAAACCGCCGTCAAGGCTTCGTATGTCAGCCGATTCACTCGGGCGAGTGGAAGCTCAGGCTGTAATTCACGGCTTTGTTGCCTGGATCAAGGATGTCCAGGGAGATGTGGATCGGCGTTTGCGACGGCATTTCGCTGACCCCGGCCAACTCGCCGCTGAGGTATTCGGCAGGCTTGAAGCGACGACTGGCGATCAGGCTGCCGTTGAGGTCGGCAAACCGCAGCTCCAGCAGCGGGAAGGGCTGGGAGAAGGTGGCGCGGTTATAGATGATGGCATCGACCACCAGCGCGCCGGCGAACTCCGGGTGGCTGCGCACCACCAGGTTGCTGCTCTTGATGTGGGCGATGTCGACCCGTGATGGCACGGTGCAGCCGAGGGTCGGGCACAGTTGCTGGAACCACGGGCGATAGGCGTCCTGGCGGGCCAGGTCGTCGAATTGATAGGCGATGTATTGGCCGGCGAGGCCCGCGGCGGCGATCAACACCAGCAGGATCCAGATCAGGCGGCGGCCCCAGCCCTGTGGGCGTTTTTGCGCGTAGAGGTGCAGCGGGTCGTCTTCCAGGTCCTGCAGCATTTCGTCGTGCACGCTGGTGGACGCGCGGGGGCGCTTGCGGCGCGAGGCCGGGCGCTCTTCGGGTTCCGATTCTTCTGCGGCATGGGTCAGCGGCGTGAACGGTGGGTCGATGTCGTCTTCATCCGGCGTCGAGCGCAGGGGCGGCTCGTCGTCCAGGTCGTCGGTATGGAATGACATGGACGGTTCGGTGCGCTGCCGGGTCGCAGGTGCGTTCGTCGGTTCGGCGTCGTCTTCGGCGGCAGCGACGCGTTCTGCCGGCGGTTCGCTGAACAGGCTGGCGGCCCACTTTTCTTCCTCGGCCTTGACGGTGTCGCGGCTGGCGCTGAGGGGTTCGTCCTTTTGGCGGCGGTCGGTGCCGGGCTGACGACGTTCCGCGCCCAACGGTTGCGTGTGCTGAATCTCGCGGCGTTCGAGCTTGGCCAGTTCCTGGTCCAGGTCCAGGTTGTCGAGGTCCAGCTCTTCGGCGGTCCATTGTTTCTGACTGATGGCGCGGGGTGCCTCGGGGGCCGGTTCAACGCTGCTCGGCAGCTCGGGTTCCGCCGCCGTGGCGTTGGCGCGCTGTTCCAGCAGCTGGCGCACCGCGTTGAACACTTGCAGGCACGAGCCGCAGCGCACCACGCCGCGGGCCACGCTCAGTTGAGCGTGGTTGACGCGAAAGCGCGCTTGGCAATGTGGGCACTGGGTGACGAAACTGTCGGTCATGCGGCCATCCGATTCAGGCAAGCGCTCATTCTAGCGCCGACGCCCGCTGATGCGTACCCAGCCATCACGGTTGGCGATCGGGTCCAGGTCGAAATCCTTGGCGTAGGCGGCGGCCACGTCTTCACCTTGTTCGGCGAGGATGCCCGACAGGGCCAGGCGGCCACCCGGCTTGACCAGGCTCGACAGCTGCGGGGCCAGGGAAACCAGCGGCCCAGCCAGGATATTGGCCACCAGCACATCGGCCTGCACCTGCGGCAGGTCTTGCGGCAGGTAGAGTGGGAATTTGCCTTCAGGAATGTTGTTGCGCCCGGCGTTATCGCGGGAGGCTTCCAGGGCCTGCACGTCGATATCGGTGCCGACAGCTTCCTTGGCGCCCAGCAACAGGGCGGCAATTGCCAGGATGCCCGAGCCGCAACCGAAGTCGAGCACGTTGCTGTCGGTCAGGTCCTGGCCGTCCAGCCATTCCAGGCACAGCGCGGTGGTGGGGTGGGTGCCGGTGCCGAACGCCAGGCCCGGGTCCAGCAGCAGGTTCACGGCAGTTGGCTCAGGGGCTGCGTGCCAGCTCGGCACGATCCACAGGCGCTGGCCGAAACGCATGGGCTGGAAGTTGTCCATCCAGCTGCGTTCCCAGTCCTGGTCTTCGATGACTTCGCTGTGATGCTCCGGCAGCGGGCCGCCGGTGAGCAGTTCCATATGGGCCAGGACGGCGGCGGCATCGGTGCCGTCTTCGAACAGGGCCAGCAAGTGGGTGTGGGACCACAGCGGGGTGGTGTTGAGCTCGGGTTCGAAGATCGGCTGGTCTTCGGCGTCCATGAAGGTCACCGACACGGCGCCCACTTCGAGGAACGCGTCTTCGTAGGTTTCGGCTTGTTCTGGGCTGATGGCGAGACGGACTTGCAGCCAAGGCATGGCGGGCACCTTTGAAAAAATTGAATGTGCGACGGGTGGGTCGCGAAAGGGCGCAAGTTTACGCGAGCGGCGGGCAGAAGACGACTATCCAGCGGGTGTACGCCGATCAAATGTGGGAGCGGGCTTGCTCGCGAATGCGGTGGGTCAGTGATGAATGTGTTGACTGACACCT
>NZ_JANLGL010000197.1:0-10023 GCF_024655625.1 Pseudomonas sp. 18.1.10 | reverse complement strand
GTGTCAGTGAATGCATGTGTCACTGAACCACCGCATTCGCGAGCAAGCCCGCTCCCACATTTGATATTCAGTGACTTCAAGAGTCGGGCATTTAGCCCTTTTTCTTATAGGCCACGCAATCGATCTCCACCTTGCAATCCACCATCATGTTGGCCTGCACACAAGCCCGCGCCGGGGCGTGTTCCGGGGTGAAGTATTCGCCGAAGACCTTGTTGAAACTCCAGAAGTCGCGCGGGTCTTCCAGCCACACGCCCACCCGCACCACGTCTTTCAACTCGTAGCCGGCCTCTTCCAGAATCGCCACCACATTGCGCAGGGTCTGCCGGGTTTGCTCGACGATGCCGCCGTTGATGATTTCTCCGTCCACCGCTGGCACTTGGCCCGAGACGTAGAGCCAGCCGTCCGCTTCCACCGCGCGGGCGAAGGGACGGGGCTGGCCGCCGCCGGCGGTGCTGCCGGTGCCGTAACGAGTAATGCTCATAAAATAGCCTCCTTGATTAAAAACGAATGTTCTTGAGAAATTCCGCCAGGCGCGGCGATTGCGGGCGTTCGAAAATGTCCTTCGACGAGCCCTGCTCTTCAATGCGGCCCTGGTTCATGAAAACGATCTTGTCAGACACTTCGTAGGCAAAGCGCATTTCGTGGGTGACCAGCAACATGGTCATGCCCTCTTCCGCCAGGCCCTTGATTACGCTGAGCACTTCGCCCACCAACTCGGGGTCGAGGGCCGAGGTGACTTCGTCGAACAGCATCAGGCTCGGGTTCATCGCAATGGCGCGGGCAATCGCCACACGCTGTTGCTGGCCACCGGAGAGCTGGCCGGGGAAGTGGTTGCGGCGCTCCAGAAGCCCTACGCGATCGAGCCATTTTTCCGCGAGTGCCACGGCTTCGTCCTTGCCCATCTTCTTGACCTTGAGCAGGCCGAGGGTGACGTTCTGCAATGCCGTCAAATGCGGGAACAGGTTGAACTGCTGGAATGCCATGCCAGTCATGGCGCGATGCTGGGAAATCACCCGCTCGGGGTGGCGCACGCGCTTGCCGGCAACTTCGCTGTAGCCGATGGACTCACCGTCGAGGGTGATCTGCCCGCCCTGGAACTCTTCCAGCAGGTTGACGCAGCGTAACAGCGTGGTCTTGCCCGAACCGCTGGAGCCGATCAACGTGACCACGTTACCGCGCTGCAGGGTCAGGTCGACGCCCTTGAGCACTTCCACCTCGCCGTACTGTTTGCGCAGGCCGCGGATGTTGAGCAACGGCTGGTCGATGTGAGGTTGATTCATGGCAAGGCCACCCGCTTTTCAATGTAGCGCCCGAATAATTCGATGGCGTAGTTGATGACAAAGAACAGAAACCCGGCGAACAGGTAGAACTCCAGGGTCATGAACGTGCGCGCAATCACTTGCTGGGTACTGAGCAGTAATTCCGCCACGCCGATCACCGACAGCAGGGTCGAGGCCTTGACGATTTCCGTGGAGGAATTGACCCAGGTCGGCAGGATCTGCCGCAGCGCCTGGGGCAACAGCACGTAGGCCAGGGACTGCTGGAACGTCAGACCAATCGCCTTGCCCGCTTCCAGTTGCCCACGGGGAATGGCTTGCAGCGCACCGCGCACGATCTCCGACACGTGGGAGCCGCAAAACAGCGTCAAGCCAACCGCACCGGCCTGGAACGCGCTGATCTGCCAACCGAGGGCCGGCAGCATGTAGAAACACGCGAGCACCAGCACAAACACGGGCGTGCCACGGATCAGGTCGACATACAGGCGAAACGGAGCACGCATCCAGAATTTGCCGTAGGTCAGGATCAACCCGGCGACGATGCCGATCAGGGTGCCAAAGATAATCGCCAGCGCCGACACATACACGCTGGCCTGAAAGCCCGCCCACAGGGTATCCCGGGCGATCCACAACTCATGCAGCCAGCTGGGGGACTCGTACATGGGAACCCTCCTTAACGACGGATCGCCAGACGCTGTTCCAGGTAACGGAGCAGCATGGCAATGAGGTAACAGGCAGCCACGTAGAGCGCGGTCGTGACCAGCCAGGTTTCAATCACCCGGTAGCTTTCGACGTTGATCTTGCGGGCGTAATAGGTCAGCTCCGGCACGGCAATCGCGGCGGCCAGCGAGGTGTCCTTGAACAGCGAGATAAAGTTGTTCGACAGTGCCGGCAGCACGTTGCGCAGCATCACCGGCACGGTGATGTAGGCACGGATGCGCCATTCGCCCAGGCCGATGGCCAGGCCGGCTTCACGCAAACCCTTGGGAATATTCAACAGCCCGGCGCGGAATACTTCGGTCAGGTAGGCACCGGCGTACAACGACAGGGTGATGATGAACGAGGGGATTTTGTCGAGACGAATGCCCAGGGACGGCAACGCAAAGTAGATCAACAGGATCAGCACCAGAATCGGCGTATTGCGCACCACCGTCACATACACCGAGGCGAAGAGGCGCAACGCACGGTGCCTGGACAGCATGGCAAAGGCCATCAGCAGGCCGATCACGCAGCCGATGGCGATCGACAGCAATGCCAGTTGCAGGCCCAGACCGAGCCCCGCCAGCAAGGTGTCGAAATCGCGCCACACGGCGGCAAAGTTCAACTGATAGTTCATGGTCAGCAATACCTAATAGGGGCGCCGTCGGCGGCGCCCCGGTTGTCACGAATCACTTGAACTCGACAGGGAAACCAATCGCCGGCTCGGGCAGGTCGACGCCAAACCATTGCTTGAACGAGGCCTTGTAGGTGGGGAATTCCACACCGGTCATGGCTTCATGCAGCGCGGTGTTGACGAAGTTCAGCCAGTCCTGGTCGCCACGCTTGACCGCGCACGCGTAGGTTTGCGGGCTCCAGGCGTAAACCGGGCTGCGGTAGCGGCCGGGGTTCTGCACCATCAGGTATTTGACCGAAGACTGGTCGGTGGCGGCGGCATCGGCGCGGCCGGAGTTTACGGCCTGGTACATCAGGTCAACGCTGTCGTACTGGTCGACCTTGGCCTTGGGCAGCGCCTGGTGCACCAGTTCTTCGGCATACACGTTTTGCAGCACGGCCACGGTGACGCCGTCGCCGGCGGCTTGCAGGTCTTCGATTTCCTTGTATTTGCTGTTGTTGGGCAGCAGCAAGCCCACGCCTTCGCGGTAGTACGGCAGGGTAAACGCGACCTGCTGCGCACGGCTGGCGGTGACGGTAATGAACTGGCAACTCATGTCGACCTTGTCGGTCAGCAGGTTGGGAATCCGCGCGTCGGACGACTGCACCACAAACTCAACCTTGCTCGGGTCGTTGAACAAGCCCTTGGCGACGATGCGGCCGATGTCAATATCAAACCCTTGCAACTTGCCATCCGCTCCCTGGAAGTGCCACGGCGCATTGGTACTGCCTGTACCCACGATCAGATGCCCACGTTTGAGCACGTTATCGAGCTTGCTGTCCGCCGCCTGCACCATGCTTGCGAGGGAAGCCGATGCGGCGAAGAGAAAAACACACGCTTTGAACACGGAAAGTCGGTGATGCATGACAAGCACTCCAGGGATTGTGTATTCCGCTATACCGGAACCTAGTATGTAACAACGGAATAGACAGCAGAAAGTGTGCCACACGCCGTAACAGAAAAACACGCTGGGAATTAATTCATTAAAAATCAGCAAGATAAGCCATTGCGTACTATGCGGCGTTACGCCGGCAGCTGAGGCCAATCTGCTACCCCAGGCCCCACGTTGCGGTGACAGGCCCCAATCCCGTGCGCCATTACGGCGTTACCGCGCACCGTTGCAGTGCGCACACCCCATGGAAAAATCCCCACGCTGGACTAGCCTTTGGACATTCCCGCCGACAAGGATCGCGCCCCGATGAAGCTCAGCCTCACCCTGGTTCTATGCTCCTGTCTGATCGCCACCAGCGCCTGGGCCAGCAACGACCGCCGCGACTGCAAGATCGAACTGCGCAAGCTCAACGAAGCCTTGAGCACCAACTACACCAGCCAGAACCACCACGGCTACCGCCAGGCCAAGGCCTCGCGGGACAACCTGGAATACAAGAAATGCGCGAACCAGGCGCGCAAGGCGCGCGAACGCCTGGAGCGTGATGCGAACCTGTGAAGGTTGACAGTAGACGAGCGGCGCCTCCCGACTTAGCGTGAGCTGAACGGCTACCTGGAGAACGCCAATGAGTTATTTCAACGCGGTGATCGAGGACAAAGCGGCTTTTGAGCACGCTCTGGATACACCACTCACGGTGTTTGCGCTGTTCGCCTCCGAAGGCTGTTACGCATGTAATGCGACCCTGCCGTGGTTCGTAGAGATCACCAAAGCGCACCAGGGAAAAATCAAGGTATTGATCCTCGATTGTGCGAACACGCCCAAACACCCCATGGTCGTGCGTATTCCAACGCTACTGATCTACCAACGAGGTCAGCTGGTGAGAACTCTTGAAGGGGTCAGCGAGTCGGCTCTGCTCCAGGCGCTTATAGAGCTTGCTTGATCCACCTTGCATTTGCGCGCCACCGGCCAACAGCTACGCTGCTCAATGCAGTCTCCGCCGAGCCAGGGTCAGCAATGTTCAAGACCATTGAAGCCGAAGTCCTCAAGAAACTCCCCTCACCCGCCTTGCAACTTGAGTTCGCCCAGCATGATTTCGAGCGGCTCAAGCCGTTCTGCCTGTTGATCTACCTCGCCAGCATCAGCATCTGGCTGGTGTTCAACCTGATCGTCAGCTTTCGCGGCGGCCAAGGCTTTACGTTCTATTCGGTGATATTTCTCAGCGCACTGTTGATTACCACACTGGTAGCGGCCTTCAACACGCAGGTGCGCCACTTCCAATGGATCAACCTGATCTTCGTCAGCATCATCGCCATCGGCATCCGCCTGGTGATCGAAGGCCTGCCCATGGACCTGCACCCCGGCTGGCTGATCCTTGGCGCCTCGACCATTTTGTACAGCGCCTCCGTGCTGCCGCTGAGCCGCTGGGCATTCGCCGCCACGCTGATGATGACGTGGGTGGTGCTCAACCCGTTCTATCTCACGGAAACCTCGGTGCTGGAAGTCAAAGGCACCACGGTGTTCTTTTACTCCAGCTTTCTCAGCCTGCTGACCCTCTACAGCTTCCTGAAACTGCGCCAGGTCAAGCTGAGCAACTACATCATGGCCAAGCTGCTGCTGGACCAGGCCTACGTGGACACCCTGACCGACATCCCCAACCGCCGCGCGTTCATGGCCAGCGCCGGGCAGAAGCTCGCCCACCAACCACGCACGCACGACCATTACCTGGCGATGATCGACATCGACAACTTCAAGAAAGTGAATGACCGGTTTGGCCACGATGTCGGCGACGACGTACTCAAGCGTGTCGCCCACGACATCCGCGCGGTAATGAGCGACTTCGACTACGCCCGCCTGGGCGGCGAAGAATTTGCCATTTACCTGGCTGGAGTACGCCGCGAAGACGCGGCGCAGTTGGCGGGCCGACTGTGTGCCCAAGTGCGTGAGGACGCCAGCCAACACCCGGTGACCATCAGCATCGGCCTGGCCCGGGTGGAGGATGGCGAAACCCTGAACCAGGTGCTGATAAAGGCGGACCAGGCGTTGTATGCGTCAAAACATGCAGGCAAGGACCGCTTTACGTTTCACGCACCATAGCCACCTGGGTCACCCGCCGCTCCTCGACGGCCGCCACGGTCAGGCGCCAGCCCTCGTACACCAGGCTGTCGCCCACCACCGGCAAGCGGTCCAGCAGGCTCATTACCAAGCCGGCGAGGGTCTGGTAGTCCTCGGTCGCCATGGCGTTGAAGCCGGTACGCTGGCGGATCTGGTTGAGGTTGAGCGCGCCATTCACGCGGAAACCTGCGCCGTCCTCGACAATGTCCGGCCCCTCGATTTCACTGGCATCGGGCAGCTCACCGGCGATGGATTCGAGAATGTCGGTCATGCTCAACACGCCCATGAAGTCACCGAATTCGTTGATCACAAAGGCGATGTGCGTGGATTCCTGGCGCATCTGCTCCAGGGCATTGAGCACCGAGAAACTCTCCAGCAGGTTGATCGCCCGGCGCGCCAGGTGCTCCAGGTTCGGCTCGTTGCCGGCCAGGTATTCCTTGAGCAGCTCCTTCTTGTGCACAAAACCCAGGGGTTCATCCACCGCACCATTGCGGATCAACGGCAGGCGCGAGTAGGACGAATGCATCAGTTTCAGGCGAATCGTCTCGGCATCGTCCGCCAAGTCGATGCAGTCAACCTTGGCCCGTGGCGTCATCAACGTCCGGATCGGCCGCTCGGCCAATTGCAGCACGCCGCTAATCATCACGCGCTCGCGGCGATCAAACAGCGGGCCTTGCGCGGTATCCGGTTCGCCCAACAGGTCGGCCACCTCTTCGCCCACCTCTTCCACCGCCAGGCTGCGCCCGCCAAGCAAGCGCATCACCGCATGGGCGGTGCGCTCACGTACCGGCAGCACGCCTTGCGCCGACTTCTTGCGACGGGCGCGGGCAATCTGGTTGAACACTTCGATCAGGATCGAGAAACCGATGGCCGCATACAGGTAGCCCTTCGGAATATGGAAGCCCAGGCCTTCGGCGGTCAGGGCGAAACCGATCATCATCAAGAAGCCCAGGCAGAGCATAATCACCGTCGGGTGCGCATTGACGAAGCGGGTCAACGGCTTGCTCGCGACAATCATCACGCCGATGGACACGATGACCGCGATCATCATCACCGCCAGTTCATCCACCATGCCCACGGCGGTAATCACCGCATCCAGGGAGAACACGGCGTCGAGCACCACGATCTGCGCCACGATCGGCCAGAACATCGCATAGGCCGCATTGCCGCTGCGTTGGGCCACATGACCTTCGAGGCGTTCGTGCAATTCCATGGTGGCCTTGAACAACAGGAACACACCACCAAACAGCATGATCAGGTCGCGGCCGGAGAAGCTCTTGTCGAACACCTCGAACAGCGGCTGGGTGAGGGTCACCAACCACGAAATACTCGCCAGCAGGCCCAGGCGCATCAGCAGCGCCAGGGACAAACCGATCAAGCGCGCACGGTCGCGCTGCTCGGGCGGCAACTTGTCCGCGAGGATTGCGATAAACACCAGGTTGTCGATACCCAGCACCAGTTCCAGCACAATCAAGGTCAACAGGCCGAGCCAGGCCGTTGGATCCGCTAACCATTCCATTTATAGAGTCTCTTTAATTCGAAGTTCAGAATGCCGGGCACAGCAATGCGCGGTCAGTGGACCGGGACAAGGTTAGCAGGCGGAATACGGGATGCTTCAGCGGGAACGGCAACAGCGGATGTCTTGGGGAAAGACGACTGGGGGGCTCCGAGAGGGTGTTCATGCAAATCCTGCGATAAAAAAGGACTTGAATCGTACAGCCGAAAGGTAAATCCCCTACAACGCAAAACTATTACAAGATCTGTAATCGTGTTCAGCGCGCCGCTTTTACCTGCTGGATAAACCGCGCGACCGCAGGCGCTTTTTCAAACCTGCGGTGAATCAGCGACAGCCACGACGACGCGTCACTGCCTTGAATGGGGCGGTACAGCACATTTGGCAGCGTCACATGCCCCACCACCGACGCCGGCACCACCGCGACGCCCTGCCCCAGCGACACCAGCGCCAGCACCGCAACCAAACCACCCGGCTGCGGCCCCAGGCGCGGCGCATAACCGCCCTGGGCGGCGACGTGCAGCGTGCCGCTGATCTGCTCCGGCAGGATAAAGGTCTCGTTTTGCAGGTGTTCGCAGCCGATGGCCTTCAACCCCAGCAGCCAGGAGCCCTGCGCCAGCGCCAGGACAAACCCTTCGCTGTCCAGGCGTATCGCTTCGACACCGTCGGGCAGGGTCATGGTCGAGCGGACGTAACCGATGTCGTACCGCCCATCCGCCACCGCGCCGGGCAATGCGGCCATGGCGCATTCGCGCACATTCACAGTGACATCGGGAAACGCCTGGCTGAACGCCTGCATCTGCCGCTGCAGCACGCCGCCATACACCGCCGACGCCACATAACCCAGTTCGATATGCCCGATATCGCCGCGCCCGGCCCGCTGGGCATGGCGCTGGGCGCATTCGAATTGGCGTACGGTGGCTTCGGCTTCCTGCACCAGGGCCGTGCCCGCTTCGGTCAGGCTGACTTCGCGCTGCTGGCGGATGAACAAGCGGGTGCCCAGGGCGGTTTCCATGTCCTGGATCTGCCGGCTCAAGGTCGGCGGCGCGATGCCCAGTTGCTCGGCGGCGCGGGTGAAGTTGCGTTGCCGGGCGACGGCCAGGAAGTAGCGGAAGTGACGGATTTCCATCGCAGGATTAGCTCAAAGGTAATGAAGTTCATATTGCCGCCTAACAAAGTCAGCATTGGGCAGCGATAAGCTGGGGCTATCCTAACAGCCAGAGAGCCTTTGCGATGCCGCGCGATTTCACACCTACCGTTGCCTGCCGGGTAATCCACCAATGAAGCCCGTCAGCCCACGCTTGACGTTGCTCACCGCCTCCGGCGCCTGCTCGCTGATTGTGCTCGACACCAATATCGTCGCCGTCACCCTGCCGAGCATCGCCCGCGACCTGGCGGCCAATTTCGCCGATATCGAGTGGGTCGTCAGCGCCTATATGCTCGCCTTCGCCGCGCTGCTGTTGCCCGCCGGCAGCCTCGCCGACCGTTTCGGGCGCAAGAAAACCCTGGTGTGGGGCTTGAGTATTTTCATCCTCGCGTCCCTCGGTTGCGGCGCCGCGCCCAGCGCGTTGTGGCTGGACATCGCCCGCGCCGTCAAAGGCGTCGGTGCGGCGCTGTTGCTGACCTCGGCCCTGGCGTCCATCGGCCATACCTTTCACGATGACGTAGAGCGCGCCAAAGCCTGGGCGTTCTGGGGCGCGTGCATGGGCGTGGCGATGACTGCCGCGCCGACCCTTGGCGGCTTGATTACCGAGTATCTGGGCTGGCGCTGGATTTTCTACCTCAACCTGCCCGTGGGCCTGGCACTGATGGCGCTGGTGCTGCGCGCCATCCCGGAATCCCGCGATACCCAGTCTGCCCGCCTTGATCCCTGGGGCAGCCTGGCCTTCAGCGCCAGCCTGCTGTGCCTGATCTGGGGGCTGATCGAGGCCAACCGCATCGGCTGGGACAGCCCGCTGACCTATGCGCGCCTGCTGGGAGGCGCCGGGCTGCTGGGGGTGTTTGTGTTGGTCGAACGCGTACAGCAACGGCCCATGGTGGACCTGCACCTGTTTCGCCAGCCGCGCTTTATCGGCGCCTTGCTCGGGATGTTTGCCTACGCCGGGTGCGCACAGGTGATGATGACGCTGCTGCCCTTCTACCTGCAGAACGGCCTGGGGTTCTCCGCCATCGCGTCGGGCCTGGGCATGTTGCCGTTCGCCCTGACCATGCTGGTGTGCCCCCGCATCGGCGCGCGCTTGGCGGGGCGTTTTGCCCCGGCGACGATGATGGCCGCGGGATTGACCCTGGTGGGCTGCGGCAACCTGCTCAGCGCCTGGGCGGTGCATGTCGGCGGGTATGTGCCCTTTGCGCTGGCGATTGCGGTCACCGGGGCCGGCGCGGGCTTGCTCAATGGCGATACACAGAAAAACATCATGGCCTGCGTGCCGCGCGACCGTGTCGGGATGGCCTCGGGGATGAGTACCACCATGCGTTTCAGCGCGATCATGCTGGCCATTGGCGTGTATGGGGCGTTGTTGAGCAGCCACAGCGAGCAATTGTTGGCGGCGAGTATCGGTGCGCAGTGGCAGGCGCAAGTGGGCGGGATCGCGTCGCGGGTGGTGGCGGGTGATATGCCGGCGGCGATGGGGTTGTTGCCGGTGTCGGCGAGGGCCAGTGTGCAGCCGCTGGCACAGCAGGCGTTTGTCGGGGGGTTCGGCGGGGTATTGTGGGTGGCGGGATGGTTGGGGTTGTTAGGGGCGTTGATGGTGGGACTGCTGATGCGCTACCCAATCAAGCCTTCACACTGAAACCAATGCGGGAGCGGGCTTGTGTGGGAGCGGGCTTGCTCGCGAAGACAGTGTGCCAGTCGCCGAATGTG
>NZ_JANLGL010000196.1:0-10024 GCF_024655625.1 Pseudomonas sp. 18.1.10 | reverse complement strand
CCCCCCCCCCCCCCCCCCCCCCCCCCCCCCCCCCCCCCCCCCCCCCCCCCCCCCCTTTTTTCAAGCAGAAGACGGCATACCAGATGTTACATGCTGTCTCGTGGGCTCGGAGTGTGTATAAGAGACAGGTTCATAAACCCGTTAGCCAAAGGTGAAGGCATACGCCGCCACATTCGGGTCCAGAAACTCAATGCTGAAGGTACGGTCCTGCACCTCGCCCGGCTGGCGCACCAGTTGGTACAAGCGCTGCTCAGTCACCGTGCCCGTGCCATCCGGCGCCACATCCGTGCCGTGGGCATCCCCCGGAGCCTTGCCGTCAACGGTGACCTTGAAGCGCACCGGCTTGCCATCCGCGCCAGGCGCCAGCACCAGGTGCAAGTCACGGGCATGGAAGCGGTAGACGATGCGCCCACCCGCCTGCTCCAGCGTGACTTGCTGGCCGCCCACGTTCCATTGGCCTTCCAGGGTCCAGTTGTTCAACGCCAGGGGGCCGGACTTGACGAAGTTCTCGGCGCGCTGTGCGCCCAGGTAGGTTTCCGGCGACTGCACGGTGTTCAGGTCCGGCGCCTGTTGCACGCCCTTGGCGTCCACGTCGATCAAGCCGCCCGCGACGTTGTTCGCCCCGGCTTCGCGCAACAACTGCTGGATCACCCGCTCTGACTCGGCATAGTCGCCCTCGCCAAAGTGGTGGTAGCGAATCTGCCCGTTGGCATCGGCAAAGTAATGCGCCGGCCAGTACTGGTTGTTGAAGGCGCGCCAGATCTTGTAGTTGTTGTCGACAGCCACCGGGTAAGTGATCCCGAGGTCTTTCATGGCCTGGGTGACGTTGCCCACATCCCGTTCAAAGGCAAACTCCGGGGCGTGTACGCCAATCACCACCAGGCCCTGGTCGCGGTACTTCTCGGCCCAGGCTTTGACATAAGGCAGGGTGCGCAGGCAGTTGATGCAGGAATAGGTCCAGAAATCCACCAGCACCACCTTGCCCTTGAGGGCTTCGGCGCTCAGCGGCGGGCTGTTGAGCCATTGCACGGCGCCGTCCAACGGCGGCAGCGCGCCTTCGACCGGCAGCGCATCGCCGTTGTGGTTGGCCGCCATCATCATCGCCCCGCCCTGCGCGGGCGGCTTGGCGCTCAAGCGGTCCACCAGGCTTTGTTCCAGGCCGCCGGTGGAGGCCGTCGACAAGCGCGACAACACGCCGGTGTCCAGGCCCAGGGCAATCGCGGCGACACCCACCAGCATCAGCGCGCCCAGGCCGCGACGCAGCCATTCACCGGCGCCCAGGGACTTCTTCATCAAGCCAAAGACCTTACCGCCCACCAGCAACGCCAGCGCCAGGGACGTCGCCGCACCGGCGGCGTAGGCCAGCAACAGCAAGGTAGTGCCGATATTGGCGCCCTGCAGCGCGGCGCCGGTCAGCAGCAGCCCCAGGATGGGCCCGGCGCACGGCGCCCAGAGCAACCCGGTGGCCACGCCGATCAGAAACGAAGCGCCTGCACGCGGCCTGGCGTCGGCCCCGGCGGCTTCCGACAGGCGACTGCCGGCGGCTACCAGCGGGCGCGTCAAGCGCTCCGACAGCTGGGGCAGCAACAGCGTTAAGCCGAACAGGGCAACGCACAGCAACGCGAGCCAGCGCCCGTATTGATTGACTTGCACCACCCAGCCGCCGCCCACCGCGGCCAGCGTGGCCACCAGGGCAAATGTCACCGCCATCCCCGCTAACAGCGGCAAGCCACTGCGCAAAAACGGCTGCCCGGTGCGAGCGAAGACAAAAGGCAGGACCGGCAGGATGCACGGGCTGACGATGGTCAGCACGCCGCCCAGGTACGCGAGAAGCAGAAGCCACATGGGATAAGACCTTATAAGAAAGAGACATCGGCTTACGGCGCCGTGAACGTCATGGCCGCGCCATTCATGCAATAGCGCAGGCCGGTGGGTTGCGGGCCGTCGTCGAACACGTGCCCTTGGTGGCCGCCGCAACGGCGGCAGTGGATTTCGTTGCGTGCCATGCCGAAAGACCGATCGGTACGGCTGGCCACCGCGCTGTCCAGCGGCTGCCAGAAGCTTGGCCAGCCGGTATGGCTGTCGAACTTGGTGGTGGACGAGAACAGCGCCAACGCGCAGCCGGCGCAGGCAAAGGTGCCAGCGCGGTGTTCATCGTTAAGCTGGCTGCTGTAAGGGCGCTCGGTACCCTCCTCGCGCAGCACGGCGTATTGCGCGGCGCTGAGCAAGCTGCGCCATTCGGCGTCGGTGTGGCTGACCTCGAAGGTTTCGGCCGCCTCGGCGTCGCTGACCAGGCTGAGCTGTTTCAGCAAGCCACCGGCGAGGACGGCGACACCCAGGCCACCGCCGGCCAGCAGGATTTGTCGACGTGAGTACATGGCGTTCTCCTCAATAAGCAATGACGCCATCCTGCCCCCCAGCCGGTCGCCAAATCCTCACGCAGAGTTAAACAATTCGTGATAACTACACTGTGGCAAAAGCCGCACAATGCGCCGACTACAAGCCAAGGTTTCGCTTACATGGATCAGCCCAAACGTGTCCTGGTGGTCGAGGACGATGCCCACATTGCCGATTTGATCTGCCTGCACCTGCGTGACGAGCAGTTTGCCGTGGTGCACAGCGCCGATGGCAACGAGGGCTTGCGCCTGCTGGAGCAAGGCGGTTGGGACGCGCTGATCCTCGACCTGATGCTCCCCGGCGTCGATGGCCTGGAGATCTGCCGGCGCGCCCGCGCCATGACGCGCTACACGCCGATCATCATCACCAGCGCGCGTTCCAGCGAACTGCACCGCATCCTTGGCCTGGAGCTGGGCGCCGATGATTACCTGGCCAAGCCGTTCTCGATGCTGGAGTTGGTGGCTCGGGTCAAGGCGTTGCTGCGCCGGGTGGACGCCATGGCACGCAACCTGAAGATGGACGCCGGCAGCCTCGACCTTGGGCAACTGTTCATCAACCCGCTGACCCGCGACGCGACCCTGCAAGGCCAGCGCCTGGACCTCACGCCGCGTGAGTTCGACCTGCTGTATTTCTTCGCGCGCCAGCCAGGCAAGGTGTTTTCGCGCATGGACCTGCTCAATGCCGTTTGGGGCTACAGCCACGAGGGCTACGAACACACGGTGAACACCCATATCAACCGCCTGCGCGCCAAAGTCGAGACCGACCCGGCCAACCCGGCGCGCATCCTCACAGTGTGGGGCCGCGGCTACAAGTTTGCCGAGAGCGCGCCATGAAGCTGACCCTGACCCAGCGCCTGTCGGTGGTGTTTGCCGTGTTGCTGCTGATTTGCAGCGGCACCTCGGCGTGGTTGCAAGTGCGCTCCAACCGCATGCACGAGCTGGAAGTGGTGCAGGGCCTGTCCCGCGACCTCGCGGCACACATCGCCCGCGACACCCAACTGATGGACGCCGATGGCCTCAAGCCCGAGGCCGTGCGCACGCTGTTCAGCCAGCTGATGCTGGTGAACCCGAGCGTCGAGGTGTACCTGCTCGACATCGACGGCCGCGTGGTCGGCAACGCCGCGCCCAGCGGGCACCTGTTGCGTGACCGCGTTGACCTCGCGCCGGTACGACGCTTCCTCAGCGGCGCCATGCTGCCGATCCTCGGCGATGATCCGCGCAGCGTCGAGGGGCGCAAGGTCTTCAGCGCCGCACCGCTCAAGGCCAACGGCAAGCAGACCGGCTTCCTGTATGTGGTGCTGCTGGGCGAAGCCCACGACGTGTTCGATGCCAAGGATGCAACGGGCATGGCGCTGAAGATCGCGCTGTGGTCCATCGGCCTGGTCGCATTGTTATGCCTGATGGCGGGCCTGGTCGCCTTTGCCTGGATCACCCGCCCGTTGCGCCAGTTGACCGACAAGGTCGCGCAGTTCGATATCAACGGCGCGCCGAAAACCCCGGAGCCCGCCACCGCGCCGCTGCACAGCGGTGACGAAATCGCCGTGCTCGACCACGCCTTCGTGCAAATGGAGAACCGCCTGGGCGAACAGTGGCGTGCCCTCACCCACCAAGACCAGGAACGCCGGGACATGGTTGCGAATATCTCCCATGACCTGCGCACCCCGCTGGCGTCGCTGCACGGCTATCTGGAAACCCTGTCCCTCAAGGACACCAGCCTCAGCCCCGAAGATCGCCGGCGCTACCTGGGCATCGCCCTGGACCAGAGCCGAAAAGTCGGCGGCCTGGCCCAATCCCTGCTGGAACTGGTGCGCCTGGAGCACGGCTTTGTGCAGCCGGTGATCGAAGGATTTTCCCTGCCGGACCTGGTGCAGGACGTGTTCCAGAAATTCGAACTGAACGCCGAAGCCCGCGGCATCAAGCTCACGGCCACCCTGCCACCGCAGGTGCCGACGGTGATGGCCGACCTCGGTTTGATCGAGCGGGTGCTCACCAATCTACTGGACAACGCCCTGCGTCACACGCCGGTCAACGGCGAAGTCGAAGTGATCCTCGCGCCGGGCGCTGAAGGTGTCGCCGTGACGGTCAGCGACAGCGGCCCGGGCATTGATCCCGAGTTGCGCGAAGGCTTGTTCCTGCGCGCCTTCACCATTGGCGGCGCGCGCCGCGATGGCGGCCTGGGTTTGCGCATCGTGCACCGCATCCTGCAATTGCACGGGCGCAGCATCCGCCTGGTGGAGCGCCCCGGGCACGGCGCAACGTTTACGTTCTCCCTAGAAAGGCAAGCATCAAGCCGTTGACCTGTGGCCCTTGCTCGTTCTGGATCCAGTGGCCGCAGTTGGCTAACACGTGTTGCTCAAGATGGGGCACGGCATCCGGCATGCGCTTGAAGGTGTGGGCTTCAACCCCCCCCCCCAAGCTAGAAACCAGCCGGCAATTGCGCGGAACCCCAAACAACGACCGAGTCGGGCGGCTTCGATGGTGGGACAGGATATAACTATTTCGATTCACACCAAGAGCAAACGAAACTAAAAACCTGGCATTTCTAACAGGAGACGTCCCCGGTGTAACGGAGCCATCATTTCGGGGCCTCTAGGGTGTTTGTATGACTTCGACCGCACCGGCGACACGGCTGCTTATGCACCGGCAGCCGATATAGCGGTGCGTTCCGGGCGGGGGCCCGACAGGGTCGAAGGGATGCTATGCCCGGATACCCGCATGACGATATACCAGGAGATAAATCATGAGACTAACCCTCAAGTTGCCCAAGAATTTAGCCGTAAACGAACTGCTATCCCGCGCAAACGCCAATGGACTACCGCTAGCATTATATCGGAGCAGCGAGGTCGGGACGGATGGCCAGAACCTGCAGCATGAATTGTCATTTGTTGGAGGCGGGGCCGAGTATTTCCAAAAGCATACACCGGGCGAGCAGGTGGACATTTTGCAGAGAGTAGTATCCGAGGCAGCGGGTAGGGAGTTACGTGTGAACCAGGCTAGTTGGTTGATCGCGCCGGCCAACACGGTGGAAGCGAGCACATACCCAGACCAAAGCATTTACCTCTTGGACGCGGTTCCGCAATTTCAAACGGAAATATCGGTGGAGTTCGACGCGGCTTATGATCGTTTTGGGAGTCTGTAACAAATCCCACGGTTCAACACTTGGCGCGTGCGGAGGATTGCCGGCGAAAGCGCCAGCATCATTGATACCGGGAATGCCTCACTCCACCACCCACCAGCATGGCAACAGTTGCCGCACCCGCGCTTCGCCGAAGCGGTCGTCGATCAACATCACCACCCCCTCGTCCTGCTGGCTGCGGATCACCCGCCCGGCGGCCTGCACCACTTTTTGCAGGCCCGGATACAGATAGGTGTAGTCGTAGCCCGCGCCGAAGATCGCGGCCATGCGCAGCTTCATCTGCTCGTTGACCGGGTTCAGTTGCGGCAGGCCCAGGGTGGCAATGAACGCACCGATCAACCGTGCGCCGGGCAAGTCGATGCCTTCACCAAACGCACCGCCCAGCACGGCAAAACCGATGCCTTGGCTGTGTTCGGTGAACTGGTCGAGAAAGGCCTGGCGCTCGGCCTCGGCCATGCCCCGTGATTGCTGCCACAGCGGGATCTGCGGGTGGCGCTCGGCGAGCAATTGCGCCACCTGTTGCAGGTAATCGAAGCTGGAGAAAAACGCCAGGTAGTTGCCCGGTCGCTGCGCGAACTGTCGGGCGATGAGCGCGACGATGGGTTCCAGGGAGGCTTGGCGGTGCACAAAGCGCGTAGAGATCGCATCGACAATGCGCACCTGCAATTGCTCAGCCTGGAATGGCGACTCCACGTCGATCCACGCCGTGTCGGGCGGCAGCCCCAGCAAGTCGGCGTAGTAATGCCGTGGGCTCAAGGTCGCAGAAAACAGCACGCTGCTGCGGGCGGCGGTCAGGCGCGGGCGGATAAATTCCGCCGGCACCACATTGCGCAAGCACAGGGTTGAGCTACTGCGCTTACCATTGAGCTGCCGCTTGCTGATATCGAAGATGAAGTGCTCGTTGAACAGCTCGGCGACCTTGGCAAATTGCAGCGCGTCAAAGTAGAAAGTTTGCAGCTCGCCGCTAAGGGCTTCGGGATGATCGTTGAAGTAGTCGCCCAGGGCGCTGGTGCACAGGCTGAGGGCTTGCAGGAGTTTTTCCGGGCGGGCCGCATAGGCCTGGTACGGCGCGAGCTGGTCCTTGTGCAGCGCGTTCCATTCGCGGTTCAGGCGTTGCAGGGGTTTCTTCAGCGGCTCGGGTGCGGTGTCGCGCAGGGTCTTGAGGCTGTACTGGTCGAGGCTGGCGCTGTACATCGAGCGGGCGCGCTCCACCAGGTTGTGAGCCTCGTCCACCAACACGGCCGCGCGCCACTGGTTGAGCTGGGCGAGGCCGAACAGCATGGCGCCGAAGTCGAAGTAATAGTTGTAGTCGGCGACCACCAGGTCGGCCCAGCGCGCCATTTCCTGGCTCAGGTAATACGGGCATACGCTGTGGGCCAGGGCGACGTCCCGCAGGCTGCGCTGGTCCAGCAGGCGCACCTGGGCGGCGGCGGCGCGCGCGGCGGGCAGGCGATCGTAGAAGCCTTTGGCCAACGGGCACGAGTCGCCGTGGCAGGCCTTGTCCAGGTGTTCACAGGCTTTGTCGCGGGCCACCAGTTCCAGCACGCGCAGGGGCAAGTCGGGGCTGCTGCGGTGCAGCACGCTGGCGGCGTCGAGGGCGAGCTTGCGCCCCGGGGTCTTGGCGGTGAGGAAGAACACCTTGTCCAGTTGCTGCGGCGCCAGGGCCTTGAGCAGCGGGAAGATCGTGCCGATGGTCTTGCCGATGCCCGTGGGCGCCTGCGCCATCAGGCAGCGGCCGGTGGTGACGGCCTTGTACACCGTCTCGGCCAGGGCACGCTGGCCCGTACGAAAGTCGGCGTGGGGGAAACCCAGGCTTTGCGCCGCGCGGTTGCGCCCATCGCGGTGCTGCATTTCCTGCTCGGCCCAACCGAGGAACAGCGCGCACTGCCGGTTGAAGAACGCCTCCAGCTCCGTCGCCTGGGCACTTTGGCTGAGCACGGTCTCGCCTTCACCGACGATATCGAAGTACACCAGCGCCAGGTTGATCTGGGCCAGCCCAAGTTTCTGGCACAGCAGCCAGCCGTACACCTTGGCCTGGGCCCAGTGCAACTGGCGATGGTTGGCGGGCTGGGCGTCGAGGTCGCCGCGATAGGTCTTCACTTCCTCCAGACGATTGGCATCCGGGTCATAGCCGTCCGCCCTGCCCCGCACCTTGAGTTGCTGATACTCCCCCTCCAGGGCCACTTCATTCTGGTAATGCGCACTGCGCCGCGAGGCAACGGTGCGATGGCCGACGATGCCTTCCTGGGCGCTGGGCGACGGGGTAAAGCGCAGGTCGAGGTCGCCGACCTTGGCCGTGAACTCACACAGCGCCCGCACGGCCACGCTGTAGCTCAAGGCGCAGGCTCCGCCCAGCGCACGTAGCAGACGGTGACCGGCATCTGGTGCTGCGCGCAGAACTCCAGCCAGCGCAGTTGGTTGTCTTGCAGGCGGTCGCCGGGGCCCTTGACCTCGATCATGCGGTAGGTGTTTTGCGCGGGCCAGAACTGGATCAGGTCCGGCATGCCGGCGCGGTTGGCGCGGATGTCCAGCAACAGCCGGTCGAACCAGTGGCGCAGGTGCGCAGCGGGCAAGCAGGCCAGTGCCTGTTCCAGCAGGTCTTCGGTGAGCAGGTTCCAAAATACAAAGGGCGACTGGATGCCCCACTTTTGCACGTAGCGTTGGCGGATCGTGGTTTTGTAGCGCTCATCCGCCAGTTGGTCGAAGCAGGCGTCGAACAATGCGGCGCGGCGCGAGTGGAAGTCTTCGCTGTGCAAATCCACCGGCCCGCGTTGGAACGGGTGGAAGAACGAACCCGGCAGCGGCGCGAAGATCGCGTCCCAGCACAGCAGGCCAAACAGTGAATTTATCAGGCCGTTCTCGACATAATGCACCGGCGCCTCAGGCGTGTTCAGGTGCATCTGCACACAGGTTTCCACCGACTCCAGCGGCTGTGGCAACGCCAGGTCCAGGCGGCTGACTTCGTGGGGCTTGACCCTGGGCAGCGCCGGCGCCCCCAGTTTGCGCCGCAAGCGTGGCAGTACCCGCAGCAGGTGTTGGTGCTCGGAGGGACTTTCCGGCGCCTGTTGCGCCGCGCTCGCCAGTTCCATGGCCTGGGCGTAGTCCTCCTGGCGCTCCAGCACGCGGATCAGCCGTGCACGGGCGCCGGGATAGGCGCAGGTGCGGTAGATCTGTGCGGCCAGGGCCAACTCGGCCAAGCGCTCGCAATGCTGGCCGAGCTGGAACGCCAGCTTGGCTCGACGCCGTTCCAACCAGGGGTTGTCAGTGTTCAGGGTGGCGATGTGGGCCAGGACGTCCGCAATCGGCTCGCCGGCCTCGAAGGCTTGCTGGCAACCCTGCAGGAACAGAAACCCCTGCACGTCATCACGGCTGCGCAAACCCCGGGATTCGGCGCAGATCTCCACCTTTTCGTAGGTGTAGATACCCAGGTCGGCCAGCACGAACTCGGACCAGTCCTGGTACAGGTTGCCGAAGAACATCAGGCGCAGGCGGTCGCACAGGTCCATCACGCTGAGGCTGTACAGGGTGTCGGACAACTCGGGGCACCAGGCGGCAAAGCTGCGGCTGTCGGGGAACTGCGCCGCCAAGCCTTCCCGCCAGTCGGCCTTGTTGCCCTTGGGCTGCTCGATCCATGGCTTGAACGCCGCGAGGATTTCGCCTTTTTGCAGCAAGGTGAACAGCGCGTCAAAGCTCAGTGGGCAGTGCTCGTCAACCCACCCCAGGCGCACCAACGGCTCAGCCGCTGCGCGGGAACAACCGATTTCCAGGTAGTTGAGCTTGCCCGCACGAAAATGCACACCCTTGCGCATGACCATGCGCACCAGCAAGGCCTGGGAGGCTTGCGGCAAGCTGTCAAATTGCTGAATGAACTGCGTTTCGTCCGGGTCGAGCAGGTCGGCATAGCGTTGCCCCAGCCATTGCAGGACCTGACGGAAGTTTTGCAGGTAATAAAGTGGGTCTTCGAGGGGGTTGGCCATGGCGTACAGGGGTCAAATACTGGTTATGCATACAGAGTGCCGCCGCTGGTGGCTTGTTGCAATCGGTAATAGATAAATGGCGCACGCAACTTTTTGTATAAAAGTGATCTGATGGCTGAGCCGATGGCGTAAAATTTGTGCCCCGCCGCCTCTGGCGCGGGACTTTTCAGAGTTGATAGGTAAGGGTTATGAGCATGAAGAATTTGGGTCTGCCACTGGTTGCACTCACTTTTCTGGTATTGGCCGGTTGCGCGACGCAAACGGTGGTGACATTGCAAAATGGCACGCAGTATTTGACCCAGGATCTGCCGAAAACCAACACCGCCGATGGTTTCTACGAATTCACCGATATTGCGGGCAAGCGCGTGCGCGTGAAGGCTGCGGATGTGGCCACGGTTATCAAGGAAAAGTAATTTCCTGATGCCCGAGTGCATTGAACAATGTGGGAACTGGCTTGTGTGGGAGCGGGCTTGCTCGCGAAAGCGGTGGGTCAGTCACCGGATATGTATCTGATC